>JADFMW010000152.1 GCA_022563655.1 Pseudomonadota bacterium | reverse complement strand
GAGATTGGCCTTGGTCTCGACCCTGAGGCCGAGGAACTTGCCGTCCGCGTCCAACGCCAGCTCGGCGTGGGTCAAGTGGTCGCGCCCATGGGTGTCGGACAGGAAGGCCTCGCTCCGGTCGGCGGTCCATTTCACCGGCCGGCCGACCTTCTTGGACGCCCAGGTGACCACGACTTCCTCAGGATAGTGGGAAATTTTGGAACCGAAGCCGCCGCCTACGTCCGGCGAGATGACACGCAGCTTGTTCTCCGGAATGGCGAGCACGAACGCCGCCAGCAAGAGCCGCATGAGATGGGGGATCTGGCTCGACGAATAGAGGGTGTAGCTGTCGGACGCCGGATCGTATTCGGCCAGGGCCGCGCGCGTTTCGAGAGCGTTGGGGACCTTGCGGTTGTTGACGATATCCAGCTTGGTCACGTGGTGGGCATTGGCGAAGGCGCCGTCTGTGGCCGCCTTGTCGCCCAGCTCCCAATCGAAGCAGACATTGCCCTCGACGTCGTCGTGCAATTGCGCCGCGCCTGACGCGACGGCGCTCGCTAGGTTGGCGCAGGCGGGCAGCTCCTCATAGTCGACCGTGACCGCCTCGGCCCCGGTCCTGGCTTGGGCCCAGCTCTCGGCAACGACGAGGGCGACCATGTCGCCGACAAAGCGCACCTTTTCCTGGGCCAGGGCCGGCCGGGCCGGTTCCTTGACGAAGGCGGCGCCGGCAGGCGCGAATCCGCACGGCAAGCCGCCCACGCCATCGGCGGCCAGATCATCGCCCGTGAGCACCGCGACGACGCCCGGCACGGTCTTGGCCGCCGCCGCGTCGATGCCTTTGATGCGCGCATGGGCGTGCGGTGAACGCACGAAGGCGGCGTAGATCTGCCCCGGAAGGTTCAAATCGTCCGTGTAGCGGCCCCTGCCGGTGAGAAATCGAAAATCCTCGACCCGCTTGACGCGGGCGCCAATTCCGGTTTCGCTCATTGCCCTACCTCCCCATCGCCTGGGCGCCGGCCTGGATGGCCTTGACGATATTGTGGTAGCCGGTGCAGCGGCAGAAATTGCCCTCCAGCCACTCACGCACCTCGCGCTCGCTCGGATTGCCATTGCGATTGGCCAGGTCGAGCGCGCTCATCACCATGCCCGGCGTGCAGAAGCCGCACTGCAGGCCGTGGTGCTCGCGGAACGCCGCCTGCATCGGATGCAGCTCGCCGTCCTTGGCCAAGCCCTCGATGGTCGTCACCTCGGCGCCTTCTGCTTGCGCCGCCAGCAGCGTGCACGATTTCACCGAGCGGTCATCGAGTTGCACCACGCAGGCGCCGCACTGGCTGGTGTCGCAGCCGACGTGCGTTCCGGTGAGGCCAAGGTGCTCGCGCAACAGCTCGACGAGCAGGGTGCGCTCCTCGACGTCCCGCGAAACGGCCTTGCCGTTCACCATCAGGGAAACGGTGAGTGCCATGTCATCCTCCCTTGCTCGACCCGGCCGCCCGGCGCGGGCCCGCCCCCGCTCTGTCCGTGAGCGCCCGGCCGGTATCGCCGATTTCGGCTAGTGTTGTGTTCCCGCGCGGCAACGTCAAGCGCGGAGTGCGCCGGGCTCAGCCGTTGAAGCTTTGCACCAGGCTGCCGGCGAGCAGGTGCCAGCCGTCGACCAGGACGAAGAAAATCAACTTGAACGGCAGCGAGATCATCACCGGCGGCAACATCAACATACCCATCGACATGAGCAGCGAGGCGACGACCATGTCGATGATGACGAAGGGGATGAAAACCAGGAAGCCGATTTCGAACGCACGTCTCAGCTCGCTGATCATGAAGGCGGGCACCAATACCCTAAGCGGGGTGTCCTCGGGCTTCTCCACGGCGGCGATGTCGGCGACGTCCATGAACAGCGCCAGATCCTTCTCGCGCACTTGGCGCAGCATGAACCCGCGCACCGGCGCGATGGTGCGCTCGAAGGCTTCCCTCTCGTCGATCTCGTTCTCGATCAGCGGCGCGATGCCCTCGCGGTACGCGGTTTCCAGCGTCGGCGTCATGATGAAGGCGGAGAGGAACAGCGCCAGGCTGATGAGCACCGCGTTGGGCGGCGTCTGCTGCAGGCCGAGCGCGCTGCGGATGATCGACAGCACGACGACGATGCGGGTGAACGACGTGACCACCACGAGGATCGATGGCGCCAGGCTGAGGACGGTCAGCAGGGCCAGGAGCTGGATGATGCGCCCGGTCAAGCTGCCGCCTTCGCCGAAATCGAGGGTGATCGCCTGAGCGAGCGCGGGGCTCGACATGAGAAGCGTCAAGCCGCAGGCGATCGCCGTTAGCCGCGCCGCGCGCCTCATCGGCCCGCCTCCGGCGGCTCGCCCGGCGCGCCCGGATCGCCCGGAGCGCCCGGAGCGTCCGTGGCGGGGGCGACGGGGATGCCGCGTTCGATCACCAAGTCGCCGGCGGAGCCCAGCAGCACGAGATGCTCGACGCCGTCGCGGCGCACCAGGACCAAGCGGCGCTTGGTATCGAGAGCGGTCACATCGACCACGGCAAGGCGGCGCCCCCGGCTGCGGGCGGCGGGCAGCCGGCCGGCGAACCCGAACCGCCGGGCCGCCCACGCGGCGACGCCGATGAGCCCGAGAACGAGAACGAGAGCGGCGCCGAAACGCAGGTAGCTCGCGAACTCCATGGCCAGGCGAGAATGGCTGCAGGCGCGCCTAAACGGCGCCGCTCGACTTGTGGTAGGCCGACCGGGCGCGTTGCTGGGCGCTGAGATCGCTGAGCGCCAGCTTCAACGCGTCGTGCTCGCGGCGCAGCGCCTCGGCCAGGCGGTCGAGATCGTCGTAGAGCGCGATGAGCAGCGGCTGCAGGGCGCGGGCTTCGGCGCCGCTGAGCTCACCAACGTCGCGGCACGCCGCCTCGATAAGCTTCTCCAAGCCGTCGAGGTCGACCGCGCGGCCGTCGGCGAGCGCGTGCCGGGCCGCCGTCGCTTGCGCGTTCGCGCGGGCGAGCAGCGGCTCGGCGGCGCGGGCGCTCACAGGGTGTTCTCCCGCGCCGAGGCGGCCCGACCCGTAGAGCCCGCCAAGTCGTCGTTGGCGCGGTAGACGTAGCTGAGAATCTCGGCGACCGTGGCGAACACCGCCGGCGGGATCGGGCTGTCGGGCTCGAGCGTCGCGAGCACGTGGGCGAGGTCGGCGTCCTCGCGCACCTTGACGCCGTGGGCGAAGGCGATCGCCAGGATTTGCTCGGCGACGGCGCCCCGCCCCGTCGCCGTGACGCGCGGCGCGTCGTCGTCGGCGCGGTTTTGGCGCAGGGCAATGGCGAGCGGAGTCCGCGCCCGCGCCTCGTTGGTCTCGACCATGGCTGAACTCCACTCCTCGCCGCGGGCAAATGCCATCGCCAACGCAGTCTCCCAGCCTTATGCTTAAGAAACGTTTAAGGGCGGCCGACAAGCGCGCGGGCGCGCCACGGGAAGACCGTCAGCATGGCTACCAAGAAGATGAGATGGTCGCTGGTAGGGTGCTTGTGGCTGGCCCTTTGGTCGGCAGGAGCCGGCGCCCAGGAAGGGCAATGGGAAAGCTATATCGCCGCTGGTGAGGCGGCGTACCAGCAAGGTAACTACGTTGCCGCCGAGACCCAGCTGGTCGCCGCCCTTCAGGAGGCCCAGGGCTTCGAGCCGCAGGACCCACGCTTGGTCACGACTCTCAACGCCTTGGCGCTCATCTACCGCGTCCAGGATCGCTACGACGAGGCCGAGCAGCTCTACCGCTGGGTGCTGTCGATCCAGGAAAAGGCCCTGGGGCCGGAGCACCAGGACACGGCCGCGGCCATCACCAGCCTAGCGATACTCTACCAAGCCGAGGGCAAATACGACGAGGCCGAGTCGCTCTACCGGCAGGCGTTGGCCATCGAGAAGAAGGCACTGGGGCCGGAGCACCAGGATGTGGCCGTGAGCCTCGACTACCTGGCGGAGCTCTACGAAGCCCAGGGTAAACACCCCGAGGCCGAGCCGTTGCGAAAGCGGGCGGTGGCGATCCGCGAGAAGGCCCTGGGGCCGGACCATCTCGGGGTGGGCCAGAGCCTCAACGATCTAGCGGAGCTTTACCGCGTCCTGGGCCGCTACGCCGAGGCCGAGCCGCTCCACGAACAGGCGCTGGCGATTCGCGAGAAGGCCCTGGGCGCCGAGCATCCCGACGTGGCCCGGAGCCTCAACAACTTGGCGGGGCTTTACCACGCCCTGGGCCGCTACGACGCGGCCGAGCCGCTCTACCGGCGGGCGCTGGCAATCGACGAGAAGGCTTTGGGGCGCGACCATCCGAGCATCGCCGGCGAGCTCGACAACTTGGCGAGGCTCTACAGCGCTCAGGGCCGCTACGCCGAGGCCGAGTCGCTCTACCAGCGGGGGCTGGAGATCCGGGAGAAGGCGCGGGGTCCCGAGCACCCCGACGTGGCTCGGAGCCTCGGCAACCTGGGTCTGCTCTATGTCGCCCAGGGCCGGTACGGTGAGGCCCAGACGCTCTACCGGCGGGCGCTGGCGATCGACGAGAAGGCCTTGGGCGCCGACCATCCCAGCGTCGCCGGAGACCTCGACAACTTGGCGGCGGTCTTCCAAGAGCAGGACCGGCACGCCGAGGCCAAACCTCTCTTCGAGCGGGCGCTCGCCATTTACGAGAAAGCCCTCGGGCCCGAGCATCCCCATGTGGCCGCCGGGCTCAGCAACCTGGCGGAAGTCTACCGCGCCCAGGGCAAGTACGCCGCGGCCGAGCCGCTCTATGAGCGATCGCTGGCGATCCGCGAGCGCTCGCTCGGTCCCAACCATCCCGAGGTGGCCCGGAGCCTCATCAGCCTGGCGGAGCTCTACCACGCCCAGGGCAAGTATGCCGCGGTCGAGCCCCTGTACAAACGCTCGCTCGCCATCCGGGAGTGGGCGCTGGGCACCGAGCACCCCGAGGTCGCCCAGAGCCTCGACAACCTGGCGGAGTTCTACCGCGCCGAGGGCCGCCACGCCGCGGCCGAGCCCCTGTACCAACGCTCCCTGGCGATCCGGGAGCAGGCGCTGGGCGCCGATCACCCCGATGTGGCCCAGAGCCTCAACAACCTGGCGGCGCTCTATTTCGCCCGGGCGCGCTATGGCGAGGCCGAGCCTCTCTTTGCGCGTGCGCTCGCGGTCCGGGAGCAGGCGCTGGGCCCCGAGCACCCCGACGTGGCCCTGAGCCTCAACGGCCTGGCGCTGCTCTACGAGGCCCGGGGGCGCTTCGCCGAGGCCGAGCCGCTTTATCGGCGGGCGCTGGCGATCCAGGACCGGATCTCTGCCCAGGGCGGGCAGTGGGAGCACCACATGGCCGCGGCCGTCGCCGCGTATCTGCAAGGTAACAAGGCCGTGGCCGAGATGCGGTTTGCGGCCGCGATCAGGAAGGCGGTGGGGTTCGGCTCGCAAGATCCGCGTCTCGCTCAGAGCCTCAACGGTTTGGCGGAGGTCTACCGCGGTCAAGGCAAATACGCCGCCGCCGAGCCGCTGCATCAGCGAGCGCTCGCCATCCGCGAGAAGACCCTGGGGGACGAGCATCCGGACGTGGCCCAGAGCCTTAACAATCTGGCGGATATCTATCATGCGCGGGGCAAGGACGCCGAGGCCGAGTCGCTGCGCCAGCGCGCGCGAGAGATCACGGAGCGCATCTCTGGCCATGACGCGCACTGGAAGAGCTACATGACCGCCGCGGTCGCGGCGTACCAGCAGCGTCGCTACGCCGAGGCCGAGAAAGAAGTGCTTGCCGCCATCGAGGAAGCGGAGGGGTTCGGGCTGGAAGACCCGAGATTGGCCACCGGTCTCAACAACCTGGCGGAGATCTATCGCTCCCAAGGCCGCTACGCCGAGGCCCGGCCGCTCTATGAGCGCTCGCTGGCGATTCGCCTAAAGGCCTTCGGACCGAACCATCTGGCCGTGGCCACGGTCGTCAACAACCTGGCGGTGCTCTACACTGACGAGGGCGAATACGACCAAGCCGCATTGCTCCACCAGAAGGCCCTGGAGATCCGCGAGAAGATCCTGGGCGCCGAGCATCCCGACGTGGCCCAGAGCCTCAACAACCTGGCGTGGCTTTACCGCACCCTGGGCCGCTACGACGCGATCGAGCCGCTTTACCGGCGGGCGCTGGCGATCGACGAGAAGGCTTTGGGGCGCGACCATCCGACCGTCGCCACCGACCTCGACAACATGGCGAGACTCTACAGCGCTCAGGGTCGCTACGCCGCGGCCGAGTTGTTCTACCAGCGGGGGCTGGAGATCCGGGAGAAGGCGCTTGGTCCCGAGCACCCCGACGTGGCTCGGAGCCTCGGCAACCTGGGTCTGCTCTATGTCGCCCAGGGCCGGTACGGTGAGGCAGAGCCGCTCTACCGGCGGGCGCTGGCGATCGACGAGAAGGCCT
>JADFMW010000151.1 GCA_022563655.1 Pseudomonadota bacterium | reverse complement strand
TCGATGACAGAAAGCGCCTGCGCACGGTGATCGTCGTCGACGACGTGCGCAAGGCGGGGGGGTTCCTAAGCTTGACTCCCGCCGAGGGCGGATGGCGCGTCGTGGTCGTCGACTGCGCCGACGAGCTCAACCTCAACGCCGCCAACGCGCTGCTCAAGATGCTCGAGGAGCCGCCGGACAAGGCCTTGTTGCTGCTGATCAGTCATGCTCCGGGCCGGCTGCTGCCGACGGTCCGCTCACGCTGCCGCAGGCTCGTCATGCGGCCGCTCGGCGAAGGGCCTCTCGGCGACTTTCTCTCGCACCACCGTCCCCACCTCGGGGACGACGCGGCGGCTCTTGCCCGGCTCGCCGAGGGCAGCCCAGGCCGCGCCCTGGCCCTGGCCGACCAGGGCGGGCTCGCCCTGTATCAGGAGATGGTCGAGCTTGTTGCCGGCTCGCCGGAGCTCGACAGCGAAGCGCTCCACGTCCTTGCCGGGCGCTTGGCCCGCGCCGACGCCGAGCCGGCGTATCGGACGCTGATGGACCTGCTCGTCCAGTGGCTCGAACGGCTCGTGCGCGGCGGCGCGACCGGCGCCGCGCCGGTTGAGGTGGTGCCCGGCGAAGGCGCCGTCATGCGCCGCTTGCTCGACCGGCGCGGCCTTGAACAATGGACCGAGGTGTGGGAAAGGATACGCCGCCTGGCGGCCGATGCCGATCGCGTCAATCTCGACCGCAAGCAGGTGGTGATCGCAGCGTTCGGCGCGCTCGGGGCCGCGACCCGCCCGTGACCCCCGTTCACGGCGACGACGGCCGACGTTCGGAGCCAGCAATGTCACGGGCCAACGCCTATTACATCACGTCGCCGATCTATTACGTCAACGACGCGCCGCACATCGGCCACGCGTATACCTCGCTCGCGTGCGACGCGCTGGCGCGGTTCATGCGGCTCGACGGGCGCGAGGTCAAGTTCCTGACCGGCACCGACGAACACGGCCAGAAGGTGGAGAAGGCGGCGTCCGCCGCAGGCGAGGCGCCGCAGGCGTTCGTCGAGCGGATGTCGCGGCGTTTCAGCCGCCTCAGCGATCAGATGGGCTTCACCAACGACGACTTCATCCGCACCACCGAACAGCGCCACGTCGCCTCGGTGCAGCGGCTGTGGCGCGAGCTGGCGGCGCGCGACCAGATCTACCTCGGCGTCTACGCCGGCTGGTACTCGGTGCGCGACGAGGCCTTCTACACCGAATCCGATCTGGTCGACGGCATGGCGCCCACCGGCGCGCCGGTCGAGTGGGTCGAGGAGCCGAGCTACTTCTTCCGTCTCTCGGCATGGCAAGATCGTTTGCTCGAGCATTACGAAAACAACCCCGACTTCATCGCCCCGGAGACGCGGCGCAACGAGGTCATCAGCTTCGTCAAGGGCGGGCTTGTCGACCTGTCGGTCTCGCGCACCAGCTTTCGCTGGGGGGTGCCGGTGCCGGACGACCCCGACCACGTGATGTACGTGTGGATCGACGCGTTGACCAACTACATCACCGGGGTCGGCTATCCCGACACGGCGCACCCCGAGTACCGCCGCTTCTGGCCGGCCGACGTGCACCTCGTGGGCAAGGACATCCTGCGCTTCCACGCCGTCTATTGGCCCGCCTTCCTGATGGCCGCCGAGCTGCCGCCGCCCAAGCGCGTGTTCGCTCACGGGTGGTGGACGAACGAGGGCCGCAAGATCTCCAAGTCGCTGGGCAACATCATCGATCCCGTCGCCCTGGTCGAGCGCTACGGCCTCGACCAGGTTCGCTACTTCTTGTTGCGCGAGGTGCCGTTCGGCAACGACGGCGACTTCTCGCACCGGGCCATGGTGTCGCGGATGAACGACGACCTCGCCAACGACTTCGGCAACCTCGTCCAGCGCGTTCTGTCGATGGTCAACCGCAATTGCGACGCCCGCGTGCCCGAGCCCGGCGCGCTCGAGGACGCCGACGAGAAGCTGCTCGCCGCCGCCCACGCGCTGCTCGACGAGCTGCGCGACAGTTTCGCCCGGCAGAGCTTCCACACCGCGCTGATCCGGCTGTGGGAGGTGATCGGCGCGGCCAACCGCTACGTCGACGAGCAGGCGCCCTGGGCGCTCAACAAGACCGACCCGGCGCGCATGCGCACGGTGCTCTACGTGCTGGCCGAGACGATCCGCCATCTCGCCGTTCTGGCCCAGCCCATTACCCCGGGCGGGGCGGGGCGAATCCTCGATCAGCTCGCCGTGGACGAGGGCGCGCGCGGCTTCGCCAGCCTGGGTCCCGACGGCGCGCTCGTGCCGGGAACGCCGCTGGCCAAGCCGGAAGGGGTTTTTCCGCGCTACGTCGAGGCGGGGCAGGGCGCCCGGTGAGCCTGGTCGACAGCCACTGCCACCTCGATTTTCCCGCCTTCGCCGACGACCTCGACGCGGTCGTCGAGCGCGCCCGCGATGCCGGGGTCGCGGTCATGCAAACGATCTGTACCCGCCTGGGCGAGTTCGACGGCGCACTCGCGATCGCGCGAGCTTACGACGGCGTATTCTGCTCGGTGGGCGTGCACCCGCACAACGTCGCCGCCGAGGCCCAGGCCACGGTGGACGCCCTGGTCGCTAGGACCGGCGATGCCAAGGTTATCGGCATCGGCGAGACCGGTCTCGACTACTACTACGAACACAGCCCCAGGGAGCGCCAGCAGGCGAGCTTCCGGAGCCATATCGCGGCCGCCCGCGAGAGCGGCCTGCCGGTCATCGTCCATACCCGCGACGCCGACGCCGACACCGCCGCCATCCTTGCCGAGGAGATGGGAAAAGGGCCGTTCACGGGCCTCATCCATTGCTTCAGCACGGGGCGGGAGCTCGCTGAACAGGCGCTCGAACTCGGTTTTTATATCTCGCTTGCCGGGATCGTCACCTTCGCCAAGTCCGACGCGCTGCGCGAGATCGTGACGGACCTACCGCTCGACCGCCTGCTGGTCGAGACCGACGCGCCGTACCTCGCGCCCACGCCCAAGCGCGGCAAGCGCAACGAGCCGGCGTTCGTCGTCCATACGGCCGAGCGCCTTGCCGAGCTCAAGGGCGTCACTCCGGAGGCGCTCGCCGCCGCGACCACCGCGAACTTCTTCAATCTGTTTCGCAAGATAAGCGCCGACGACACTGCCGGCTCGTGATAACGCCGCAGGCGCTCGACGCCGCGACCACCGCGAACTTCTTCAATCTGTTGCGCAAGATAAGCACCGACAACACTGCCGGCTCGTGATAATTCAGCTCGCCTTCTTGCGCTACATTAACGCGGCCGCCGAAGCACGGTGTTGCGTCGCGGAGACCAAGCGCCTGCGCGACTCTCGCGACTCTGTGGATTCGCCGCGGAATCGCCGCGCACCTTGACCGTCGCTGCCTGCCTTGGAGATTCACCCGTATTCTTTCCATAATATATCTTATGCGACTTATTGCTCAATGCTCGTTTGCAGTTCCCACGGTGATTTTTCCGCAACCAAAGGCCCTTCCCTACTTTTCCTCGTGTTCTGCTAACGCATGAACACCTCGCGCGCCCCAAGCCCACGCATCTTTCCGTCCGCGGAAATGCACTCGTTTCACGCCGATGCGACGCTTTTCCCGATGACACCCACGCGGTAGTCTCGGCGTACCCTTCGAGCGCCAACGAGAGCGAGCACATGAGCCCGATTTCACGACTTCTCGACGTCATGGCGAGCCTGCGCGACCGCGAAAGCGGCTGTCCGTGGGATATCGAACAGACCTTTGCAACGATCGCCCCTTACACCATCGAAGAGGCGTACGAGGTCGCCGACGCGATCGCCGACGAGGATTGGACGGCGCTCAAGGAGGAGCTTGGCGATTTGTTGCTCCAGGTGGTGTTCTACGCCCAGATGGCGCGCGAGGCGGGCCTGTTCGACTTTGCCGAGGTGGCCGCCGGCGTCGCCGACAAGATGGTGCGCCGCCACCCGCATGTCTTTGGCGACGAGCGCATCGACACGGCAAAGGCGCAGACCGTGGCGTGGGAAGCGCACAAGGCCGCCGAGCGTCGCGCCGGCGCCGCGGCCGGCACGGCCGGCGAAGGGCCGCCCAGCGTCCTCGACGGCGTCGCGCGCGGGCTCCCTGCCCTCATGCGCGCGGCCAAGCTGCAGGCGCGCGCGGCGCGGGTCGGCTTAGATTGGAAATCCGTTGAGGATGTTGTACGTAATGTTGAGGACGAGATTCGCGAGTTCCGTGATACAGTTCGGTCGAATGCGAGTCTCGAAGCGCGCGTCGAGGAATTCGGTGATCTACTGTTTTCATTGGTAAACGTTGCAAGACACTTAGCGATAGATCCAGAAGAGTCACTTAGGTTGGCCAATAGAAAATTCGACCTTCGAGTACGCTACGTTGAACGTAGGCTAGCCGAGATGGAACTATCTGCTGGGACTGCATCAGAGGAGCTCTTGGAGCAGTTTTGGGAAGATGCAAAGCGTCAATGATCAGATGTCAAATTTGGATTAGGTTCGGAACCAGCGATTTCTGCTCATTCGTGAACGTTGATGATTTTTTTTCGTAGGGAATAAGACCAATGAACAATCGCCTCGAACGGGTTATTGACATCCGTGAAGCACTGGCCGGCGACGTAGATATCGTTGTAGATTTGATTGATACAGCACTCGGCCCCTACTATGGAGGTGATCACCGGGCGCATGCGCAACGAATTATTTCCACACATCTTTCGGGAGGCGTAGACCAGATCGGTTTTTTCTCGCTCGAGCAAAAAATGTTCGTGGTCACCGTCGATGGTGTTTTTAGTGGTATTGTACATGTCGTTGGAAAACGTCAGGGTAATTATAAGATCAGCCCGTTGATCGTTCATGGCGATTATCGTGGAAAATACGGTTTAGGTACCCTTCTTCTGAAACATGCTGAATCGTATGCGCAAGGCCGAGGAGCAAGGCAGATGTATTGTACTGTTGCGGATAAGAATACTGCTGCGCTACAATTTTTTATTAGACACGGCTATATTGTTGCAGGACGATCTGATAGTCATTATAAACAGGGCGTTGAAGAAGTTATGCTGTATAAAGTTTTGGGAAATGAAAATATGCAAAATAATTTTGACAGACATAATGTATCTGTTCTTCCATATACACGACAATTCGGAAAGCAAATCGAAGATATATTGCTAAGACATTTACCGGATTTCTTTTCTGGTATCGACGAGTCTTGGGTTAATGCGTTATTTTCCGGCTACGAAAGACGAAACGCAAAGGACGTGAATTTAAAATTCAAACTAATATATATAGCCGTTGATCGGGAGGATAAAGTTTGGGGTGTTGTCGCAGCAACCCCAAAAAAAGGAGAGCCGATTAAATTAATGCCTTTTATCGCGCTGAACGGTCCCGCGTTCTTTGCCTTGTTAACTGATATCCCACATTTTTTGAGAGAATACGGGAGAAAAATTTATATGCATATTACCCCGTCGGTTACGGAAACAACTTTTTTGCAAAAGAGGGGCTGGTCGCTCGATGGTGTGTTTCCTGGCGCTTATCACCACGCGCAGATCACGCAACAATGGAGCCTCGATATCGATGGACATGGCTTTATTCGTTCTATACGAGTGAAAGATCGCTTCCTCCAATATATTAAAGAACGAAAAAAGACTCTCGAAGTTCGCGTGGGGTATGGTTTCATTAAAACCGTTCAAGTTGGTGAAATTATTAAATTTGAGTCACGTAACTCAACGCAGGAAGTGCGAGTAACCGACATTCGGAAATACCATACATTTGAAAACATGCTTGATAACGAAGATCATTCTAAAATTGTTCCAGGATTTAGTCGGCAGAAAGTTTTAGATCTGCTCAAAAACATTTATCCGAAGAAAAAACAAAAACTGGGAGTGATAGTATTTGCGATCGATTTGGTAGACTAATGAAAAGAACGACATTGTGGGTCATGACGGAGCAATGACCAAGTCCATGAATGCCGTTTGGAAGATCGGTTAATTGGGGTCAGCGCCGGTGATCGAGAAGATCGGCGAGGAGATCGACGAGGTTCGCGCCGAGCTCGGCGCCGGCGCCGCGCCCGAACGCCTCGGCGAAGAGATCGGCGACCTGCTGTTCGCCTGCGTCAACCTCGCGCGCCACGCCGAGGCCGATCCCGAGGCCGCGCTGCGCCGCGCCAACGCCAAGTTCGAGGGCCGCTTCCGCCGCGTCGAGGAACTGTTGGCCGCCAAGGGCCGGCGGCCGGAGGACTCGACCCTCGACGAGATGGACGCCCTGTGGGACCAGGCCAAGGCCGAGGAGCGCGGCTAGGGAGCGTAGCCCCTAACCCGCATTTCTCACCAGGATGCGGCCCTGCGGGCGGGGCAGAGACGGCGACAGGCTGCGTCAACGCGCTTGCCCGATGTGCGCCCCGCATCGCGCTGCGCACGTTTCCTGGCCT
>JADFMW010000150.1 GCA_022563655.1 Pseudomonadota bacterium | reverse complement strand
GGCGACGCGGTTGCGCGCGGCGGCCGACGCGCCGCCCCCGCCGGGCGACGAGCGGCTCGCGCGCGCCGAGACGCGGCTGATCGCGACGCCCCAGGACGCCCTCGAGGCGGCCGCCGCGCGCGCCCGGGCGGCCGGCTTCGAGCCGCTGATCCTCGGCGACAGCATCGAGGGCGAGGCGCGCGACGTGGGGCTCGTCCACGCCGCCATCGCGCGCCAGGCGGCGTTGCGCGCCCAGCCCGCGGCGCCGCCCTGCGCCATCCTCTCGGGCGGCGAGACGACGGTGACCGTGCGCGGCCGCGGCCGCGGCGGGCGCAACGCCGAGTTCCTGCTGTCGCTGGCCATCGCCCTCGACGGCCTTGCCGGCGTCCACGCCATCGCCTGCGACACCGACGGCATCGACGGCAGCGAGGACAACGCCGGTGCGCTGCTCGCACCCGATTCGCTGTCGCGCGCCCAGGCCCTGGGCGTCGATGCGCGCGCGCTGCTCGCCGACAACGACGCCCACGGCTTCTTCGCCGCGCTCGACGACCTCGTGGTCACCGGCCCGACGCTGACCAACGTCAACGACTTCCGCGCCATGCTGATAACCGCTGGCACGGCCCCGCCCGGCGCAGTAGGTTGACGGCGAAAGGGAACCCCATGCGCCGCCACCGCTACGCCAAGATCGTCGCCACCCTCGGCCCGGCGAGTTCGAGCCCCGAGGTGATCCGCCGCCTGGTCGAGGCCGGCGCCGACGTCTTCCGCTTCAACATGAGCCACGGCAAGCACGCCGAGCACAAGGCGCGCTACAAGGTCGTCCGCGCGATCGAGAAGGAGTGTGGCCGGCCCATCGGCGTGATGCTCGACCTGCAAGGACCGAAGCTGCGCATCGGCAAGTTCATGACCGGCGCGACGGCTCTCGTCGCCGGCGAGCCGTTCCGCCTCGACCTCGACGACAAACCAGGGAACCGCAGGCGCGTGGGGCTGCCGCACCGCGAGGTGTTTGCCGCCCTCGGCGCCGGCGCCGAGTTGCTGCTCGACGACGGGCGCATCCGCCTGCGAGTCGAGAAGAGCGGCAAGGACTTCGCCGAGACCACGGTGGTGGCGGGCGGGCGGCTCTCGGACCACAAGGGCGTCAACCTGGCCGATGTCGTGCTGCCCATCGCGGCGCTCGGCGAGAAGGACCGCCGCGACCTGCGCTTCGGCCTCGACCTCGGCGCCGACTGGATCGCGCTGTCGTTCGTGCAGCGCCCCGCGGACGTTGCCGAGGCGCGCAAGCTGATCGCCGGCCGCGCCGCGGTCATGGTCAAGCTGGAGAAGCCGGCGGCGATCGGCCACCTCGACGAGATCATCGACCTGGCCGACGGCCTCATGGTCGCGCGCGGCGACCTCGGCGTCGAGCTCCCCCCGGAAAGCGTGCCCGGCCTGCAAAAGGAGATCGTCCACCTCTCCCGCGCCGCCGGCAAGCCGGTGGTGGTGGCGACCCAGATGCTGGAGTCGATGGTGGGCACCCCGACGCCGACGCGGGCCGAGGCTTCCGACGTCGCGACCGCGGTCTACGACGGCGCCGACGCGCTCATGCTGTCGGCCGAATCCGCCTCCGGCGCCTATCCGGTCGAGGCGGTGTCGATGATGGACCGCATTATCCGCCAGGTCGAGAGCGATCCGCGCTACCGCAAGTTCCTCGACGCCAGCCACGCCGACCCCGAGGCGACCAGCGCCGACGCCATCACCGCCGCCGCCGCCCAGGTGGCCCATACCATCGGCGCGGCGGCGATCGCCAGCTACTCGGTGTCGGGCTCGACCACGCTGCGGGCGGCGCGCGAGCGCCCCGATGCGCCGATCATCGGGCTCACCCCGATCGTCGGCATCGCGCGCCGGCTGGCCCTCGTGTGGGGCGTCCACTGCGTCGAGACCGAGGACGCCAAGGACTTCTTCGACATGACCGAGAAGGCGTGCAACGCGGCCCTCAGGGAAGGCTTCGCGGCGCCCGGCGACCGGCTGGTGATCACCGCCGGGGTGCCGTTCGGCACACCGGGCTCGACCAATACGCTGCGCGTCGCCTGGATCGGCGAATCGGCCGAGCACCGCGGCTGATATCGTGGCGCGGCGCGCGGCGCCAGCGCGCCCGGTGATTAGCGAAGGCGGCCGCCATGACCAGACGGTGGATGACATGAGCGACAGCGAGCGCGCAGACTTCGAGCACCGCGTTAAAACGTGGCACACGTTCACGCGCCCCATTATCGCGGCCGCCACTGGCGTGGCGGTCGTGTTGGCGGGCCTCGCCGTAGGGTTCACGGGAGCGGCCGGCACGTGAGCGGCCGGCACGTGAGCGGCCTGCACGTGAGCGGCCTGCACGTGAGCGGCCGGCACCGGGCGCGACGCCTCCTTCGGCCCATCCTGCAAGTGAGATCGTGGTGACGAAGATCGAAGCGGTGTCGGCGTGCACGGTGCGCGTACCGCTCGCGGCGCCCACCACGTTCGCCACGCGCCGGGTGGTCGCGCGCGAGTACACCCTGGTCAAGGTGCGGGCCGACGACGGCGTCGAGGGGATCGGCTTCTGCTACGGCGGCAGCAGCGCCGGCGCCCTGGTTACGGAGGCGGTGCGCCAGCTGCTCGCGCCGCTGCTCATAGGCGAGGATGCGTATCGCGTCGAGGGCCTGTGGCAGACGATGTACCGGGAAGCGCTGTTGCACGGCCGCGCCGGCTCGGTGATGCGCGCCATCAGCAGCCTCGACATCGCCTTGTGGGACCGCAACGCCCGCGCCGCCAAGCTGCCGCTGTCGAGCTTTCTCGGCGCCTACCGGACCGACACCGTGCCGGCCTACGCCAGCGGCGGCTATTACCTCGACGGCAAGACCCCCGAGATGCTGGGCCGCGAGCTCAAGGGCTACGTCGAAATGGGGTTCGACGCGGTCAAGATGAAGGTCGGCCGGCTCGGCCTCGACGACGAGGAGGAGCGCATCGCCGCCGCGCGCGAGGCGATCGGCCCCGACGTGGACCTGATGCTCGACGCCAACAACGCCTGGTCCGACGTGCCGACCGCGCTGCGCTACATGGAACGCTTCGAGAAGTACGACCCCTACTGGATCGAGGAGCCGTTCGGCCCCGACGACATCGACAACCACTCCCGCCTCGCCCAGAGCACGCCGGTGCCGGTGGCGACCGGCGAGATCGAGGCCGGGCGCTGGCGCTTCAAGGAGCTGCTCGAGAAGGAGGCGGCGGCGATCCTGCAGCCCGATGCGGCGGTGTGCGGCGGCATCACCGAGTTCCGGCGCATCGCCGCCACCGCCGCGAGCTACGGCGTGAGCGTGTGGCCGCACTGGCTCCACGACCTGCACGTCCACCTGGCGGCGGCGACGCCGAACGCCGGCTCCGTCGAGTTCTTCACCGACGACCGGGTGCTCAACTTCCGCCGCCTCATCGACACCCAGTTGGAGGTGCAGGGCGGGCGCCTCCGCATCCCCACGGGGCCCGGTCTCGGCTTCGGCTTCGACGACGCCGAGGTCGCCGAGCTGGCCATCGACGGCTGGTCGTGAGGCCGGAACGATGGCCAGAACGATGCCCCGCGCGCGGGGCCTGATTGCCCCCGCGGTTTGAATTCCCTACACTCCGGGGTACCAGCAGGATAAGGAGACGAGCGGATGGCCGAGGCAGACGCGGCGCCAAAGAGCGCCCACGACGCGAAGGCTCTCGATTACCGGATCGATCTCGAGCCGAGCCCGAAGCGGGTGCGCGTCGTCTTCGGCGGTGAGAAGATCGCCGACAGCACCCGCGCCGTGGTCATGCTCGAGCCCCGGCACCAGCCGGTCCATTACTTCCCGCGCGACGACGTGCGCATGGACCTGATGCAACGCACCGACCATCGCAGCCACTGCCCGTTCAAGGGCGATGCGTCGTACTGGACGCTCGCGGTGGGGAGCCGGGTCGCCGAGAACGCGGTCTGGAGCTACGAGGACCCGTTCGAGGACGTCGCCGGGATCACGTCCTACGTCGCCTTCTACCGCGACCGGATGGACGCCTGGTCCGAGGAAGACCGCTGAGGCCGCCGGCCAGGACCCCCGAGGTCTCCGGCTTACGAAACTGCCACTAAGGCAACCCCGATAACCCGATTCCGTCCTGGTTTCTCGGACCAGGAACCAATCCACTATCGCGAGATCGTCTCGACGCGGCTGCCAAGCGACGCCTCGACCCGGAGGTGGTGGCGCAGCTCATGCGGTTAAAAAATATTCTTGACCTTCAGGTTTAAGAATTGTACGGTAACGTCTTGTGATTAAGTGTTTTACCGGACCTTAATGCCGGTCGGGCAGAATCGGTTAGGAGGGAGCGCACGATGCATACAAGACGATCAGGCGCGAAAGGAAGGTATCATTGTGAAGCGCAACGTCATCATCGTTCTCGCTCTCGCGTGGATTTTGCAGGGCTGCACCGTCGCACTCATCGGGGCGGTCAATCAGGCCATGAAGTCGAACCAGCCGCCGGTGGCCACCGACCAGCGGCTCGCCGATCTCGGCCACTCCGCGCTCTCGGGCGGCAGCTACGGGCTCGCCGAGGCCTACCTCACGGAGGCGCTGGCGGCCAATCCGGACAACCCTGACGCCCTGCACGATCTGGGCGTCGTCTATTCCAACACCAGGCGGACGGACAAGGCGCGCGAGGTCTACGCCAAGCTCGCCGCGCTGGACCTTCCGGCCGGCGGCCTCGATCGCGCGAACGCGGCCCCGCGGCCCAGCCCCACCGAGCTATTGCGCCGCTAGATCCATCGCCGAGCGTGGGTTTTTTCTCTGGCCGGCGGTGTCCGGCCGGAAAGTGGCCCCTGAGACCACCGCTACGGGAGGCGAAACGCGGTACTGGCTAACTCCCTCATGCGCTCATCTCCAGAACTAGCGATACGGGATTGTCCCCACTACCGGGCCTGTCCGGGATGGATCCTACGTCCGGATCGTGCTTTTCGCGCCAGGGCCTGGCTGCCGCGGACGAATGTCGGCGATTTGAGCAGCACATGATCGCGCCGGCACGAGTTCGGGCAGTTCCGCAATATCAACCGGGATTGGATCGCTTATCCAGCCCAGCCGGATTGTCCTTTATCCCTGCACTTTCTTTTCAACGAGTTGGCTCAATACCAGAAGAGTTACTGGCCAAATACCTACCCAAATTCCCAACCGCTCTGCATGAGCTTCTTGTAAGACCGCTCTTAATGCAGGATCGTCAATGCCGCTAAGGACTGGCCTTACGAGTTCGATTCCTGGCCCGAAGTACCACAGCAGCCACGCAAG
Source organism: Pseudomonadota bacterium (assembly GCA_022563655.1). GTDB lineage: Bacteria > Pseudomonadota > Alphaproteobacteria > JAAXGF01 > JAAXGF01 > JADFMW01. The sequence goes on along the minus strand of JADFMW010000150.1, from coordinate 1,200 downwards.
CGGGACAGAAATAATCCCCAACCAAAACAAAACTTGAGGTAACGTTTTCATCTTTCCCTCCTCTGGGCGTGTTGCAGAGCTCGGTCATCCAGCGCGAGCACCTCATTGTTCCGGAAGCTACCTCATTGCGCGCGATGTCAGCAATGGGTCAGGAGCAGACATATAGTGGACCAAGCTATTAGGTCCGTTCCTAGCCCGAAAGCCGACGTTGGTGGCGCGAAACCTCGTCAGCCTCATGACCTGAGCGTCCGATGTCCGCTTGGTGGCAGTTAGCGGACCTACCGCAGCAAGGAACCTAATGTCCGCTGATGACCCGTTCCGGACATTCGTGGCGCTAGGCGCCCACCACCGTGACGGCGCCCTATCTAGTAGCATCCAAGTCCCCCGATAGGACAGGTGTGTGCTGCGCAGGTCGGAGTGTGCCCTCCCAGTGAGAAATGGTCACGGGGCCGGCCTGCTGCAGGACGGTGAAAAACAGGGAGGCCGCTTCAGCGAAAATCGATAAGATCGAACGGCCAAAACCAAAAAACAGAGGAGAACGGAATGCCTCGCGACCCGCGCTACGACATCCTTTTCGAGCCGGTGAAAATCGGCCCGGTCACGGCCAAGAATCGCTTCTACCAGGTGCCTCACTGCAGCGGCATGGGTCATCTGCGCCCGAACAGTTCGGCCGCCATGCGCGCCATGAAGGCCGAAGGGGGATGGGCCGTCGTGTGTACGGAAGAGTGCGAAATACACCACTCAGGTGACCAACTGCCCTATGCGGAACACCGCTTGTGGGACGATCTCGATATCCCGGCCCACGAGCGCATGGTCGATGCGGTGCACGAACACGGAGCGCTGGCCGGAATCGAGCTGGCTCATATCGGGCACAACGCCGCCAATCAATACAGCCGTGCCGTGCCCCTCGCGCCGTCCCACCTGGTCGTCTACGGCTACGAGCCCGTGCAGGCGCGGGCCATGGACAAGTCGGATATCCGGGACTTGCGGCGTTGGCACAAGGCGGCGGCCCGGCGCGCCAAGACGGCAGGGTTCGACATCGTCTACGTCTATGCCGGGCATGACCACACCCTGCCGATGCACTTCATCTCGCGCCGCCATAACCAGCGCACAGATGAATACGGCGGCTCTCTGGAAAACCGGGTGCGGCTGTTGCGCGAGCTAATCGAAGAGACCAAGGACGCGGTGGGCGACAGTTGC
>JADFMW010000149.1 GCA_022563655.1 Pseudomonadota bacterium | reverse complement strand
ATGGGCGAGGCCAACGCGGTGCGCGAGCGGCGCGCGGGCTTCACCCGCCGCGCCACGATGATGGCCGCGGCGGCGGCCTACGAGCGGCGCTTCGCCGGCGCCGACGGGCGCGTGCCGGCGACCTTCGAGGTCATCTACCTCACGGGCTGGGCGCCGCACGAGGCGCAGCAGAAGCCGCTCCGGCCCGGCAGCGCCCGCGCCCGCCTCGCCGACGCGCTCGGGGCCCGCGAGATTCCCGCCGGAGACAAGGCCCGGCCGGAATAGGCGGCGGCCGCACCGTTTGACATGGCGGCGGCCATCCATATCCTTTGCGCCCGCGCCGATCGACGGCGCTGATTGCCGGTGGGGAGCCGATGGGACGATTCGGGGTTGGCCAGGCGGTGCGCCGCAGCGAGGATCCGCGCCTTCTAACCGGGCGCGGGCGCTACGCCGGCGATATCGATCTGCCGCGACAGGCCCACGCGGTGTTTCTGCGCTCGCCCCACGCGCATGCCCTGATCAAGGCCATCGACACCGCCGGTGCCGCGGCCGCGCCCGGCGTGCTTGGCGTCTATACGGCGGCCGACGTGGCGGCCGCCGGCCTGGGGGCGCTGCCGTGCTTGAGCCCGGTCGTAAGCCACGACGGCTCGCCGATGGCCGATGCGCCGCGGCCGCTGCTCGCGGCCGAGCGGGTGCGCCACGTCGGCGACACCGTCGCCATGGTCGTCGCCGAGGACGTCGCCCGCGCCAAGGACGCGGCCGAGCTGATCGCCGTCGATTACGAGCCCCTGCCCGCGGTGGCCGACGCCGCGGCGGCCGTGCAGCCCGGCGCGCCGCTGGTCTGGGACGAGGCCGCGAGCAACACCTGCTTCGACTGGCGAATCGGCGACGCGGCGGCGACCGAGCGCGCCTTCGCCGCGGCGGCCCACGTCACCACCGTCGACCTCGTCAACAACCGCATCGTCGCCAACCCGATCGAGCCTCGGGCGGCGCTGGGCGATTACGACCGGGCCGAGGAACGCTACACGCTGCATACCTCGACCCAGGGCTCGCACAAGCTGCGCAACGTCTTGAGCGAGAGCGTGCTCAAGGTGCCGGCGGCGAACGTGCGCGTGGTCACGCGCGACGTCGGCGGCAGTTTCGGCATCAAGATCTTCGTCTACGCCGAACAGGCGCTGGTCTTGTGGGCGGCGCGCAAGCTCGGCCGCCCGGTGAAGTGGACGTCGGAGCGCGGCGAAGGCTTCGTCACCGACACCCACGGGCGCGACCACGCGACCCGCGCCGAGCTCGCGCTCGACGCCGACGGCCGGTTCCTCGGCCTCAGAGTCTCGATCATCGCCAACCTCGGCGCCTACGTCTCGGCCTTTGGCCCGTTCATTCCCACCGATTGCTGCTGTCCGATGCTGACCGGCGTCTACACCTTGCCCGTCGCCCACGCGAAGGTCAGGGGGGTGTTCACCCATACCGTGCCGGTCGACGCCTACCGCGGCGCCGGGCGGCCCGAAGCCGCCTACCTGATCGAGCGCCTGGTCGACGTCGCCGCGCTTGAGCTCGGCCTCGCGCCCGCCGAGCTGCGCCGGCGCAACTACGTATCGCCGTCGGCGATGCCTTACCGAACCGCGCTGGGCATGACCTTCGACCACGGCGATTTTGCGCGCAACATGGACGACGCCATGGCGCGCGCCGGCTGGGCCGACTTCCCGGCCCGCCGCGCCGAGGCGCGCGCCCGGGGCAAGCTGCGCGGCATCGGCTTGGCGAACTACATCGAGCGCTGCGGCGGCCCCGGCAACGAGGAGGCGGAGATCCGCTTCGAGCCCGACGGCGCCGTCGTCGTTTCCGTCGGCACCCAGTCCAACGGCCAGGGTCACGAGACCGCCTACGCGCAAGTCGTCGCCGAGCGCCTCGGCGTGCCGTTCGAGAGCATCCGCGTCGCACAAGGCGACACCGCGAGCATCCGGCGCGGCGAGGGCACGGGCGGCTCGCGCTCGCTGGCGATCGGCGGCACGGCGATCGGCGCCGCGGCGGCCAGGATCATCGAGCAGGGCAAGCACATCGCGGCGCACCTGCTGGAGACGGCGGCGGTCGACATCGAGTTCTCCGACGGCATCTTCTCGGTCGCCGGAACCGACCGAGCTGTCCCCATCGTCGAGCTCGCCAAGGCGTCGTTCGACCCGAGCACGGCGGCGGCCGCGGGCATCAAACCCGGCCTCGACGAGTTCGGCCGCGCCCAGATCAAAGAGCCGACCTACCCCAACGGCTGCCACGTCTGCGAGGTCGAGATCGACGAGGAAACCGGCCTCGTCAGCGTTGTCGCGTACACGGTGGTCGACGATTTCGGCAAGCTCGTCAATCCGCTGCTCGTCGAGGGGCAGGTCCACGGCGGGGTCGTCCAGGGCATCGGCCAAGCCCTGCTCGAGCGCTGCGCCTACGAGGCCGAGTCCGGGCAACTGCTCAGCGCGTCGTTCATGGACTACTGCATGCCGCGCGCCGACGACGTGCCGTCGATCGCGTTTGCCACCAACGAGACCCCCTGCGCCTCCAACCCGCTCGGCGTCAAGGGCTGCGGCGAGGCCGGCGCCATCGGCGCGCCGCCCGCGGTCGTCAACGCGGTGGTCGATGCCCTGAGCGGGTTCGGCGTCCGTCACATCGACATGCCGGCGACGCCGGAACTGATTTGGCGCGCCATCGAGCGGGCCAAAGCCGCTGCGGGCAGCTGAGCGGTCGCGCAGCCCGGCCCCCGATCGCTGCAGCCTCGCCGAGCCGCCTGGCGCGGCGCGCGGACCCCGCCTTGCCGACGATACCCTATGGCTTGCGTTCCGTTAACGCCTCGGCGCTAGGCTCGGAAATGGGCCTGGGCCGTGGGGCCCTGGGGGCCGTGGGGCATGGGGGCCGTGTTTGTCCGCCTGAAGATGGCATGAAAGTTGCTTGGATCCACGTAGGGCAACCACCCCAACGTGGAGGATTGAACATGTTACGTGTTGCTCTGGCCGTCGCCGCGCTTGCTGCGTTCCCCGCCCTGGCGCAGGAGGCGCCGACGTGCGTCAAGCGGTCGGACCTGCTCGATCACCTCGCGGCCAACTACGACGAATCGCCCATCGCGATGGGCCTGACCACAAGCGGCAAGGTACTCGAAATCGTGGTATCCGAGGGCGGCTCGTGGACGATCATCGTCACGACGCCGAGCGGCATCTCGTGCGGAATCGCCTCGGGAGAGAGCTGGAAAGACATGAGCCCGGAGGGCGAGGAGGAGCCGAAAGCCTGAGGCCGGCGCCGACCAGGGCACCGTACCGCGCCGCCGGAGGGAGCGGAAAAATTTGCCGCACGTCGGCAGATTCTGCCCGGAGGGGTAGAACTTGCCGGGCGCGAACGGGGTGGTTCCGCGCCTATACCTAAAATTCGCTGCAATCAACACTTAAACCTGATTGTGAACAAATTTTTCTAAAGCTAAGTCTTAGGACATTCATATAACATAGCGTAATACAACATATATTAGCTCTAACGTTTTTATGTCCGGAGTGGGATTGCAGGCCGTGCGCATGGGTGTGAAAAAACCGCCCCCGCAACCTTGCAAAGAATAACCATGGAGTACACAGAATAAAGTCTGGACGCTTGCACGCGATTGCTGTTAGACATGGACAAACCCACGCAAATTAGTTAACGTTACGTCAATTCGTTTTTTCGATGCTCTAATTTTGCAATTCCTAAAGGGCGGCTGAGAGGGGTGAATGGGCAACCAGTGGAAGAAGGCGCCCAAGGCGCTGATTGTGGGCCTGTGCCTCGCGGTGGTCGCCAGCATCATCCCCGCCGCGCCGGCGGCGGCGAGCCGCGCCGTGATCGTGATCGACGCTCAGTCCGGCGCCGTCGTGTACCAGAAGCGGGCGGACGTCCGCCACCATCCGGCGTCGCTCACCAAGATGATGACGCTTTACCTTCTCTTCGAGGCGCTCGATGAGGGCCGCTTGACCCTGGACGCCAAGCTCCGGGTGTCCGCCCGCGCGGCGGCGCGGCCGGCGTCTAAGCTGGGCCTGCGCGCGGGTGCGGCCATCACCGCGCGCGACGCGATCGGGGCTCTCATCGCCAAGTCGGCGAACGACGTTGCGACGGTCGTGGCCGAGGCGCTGGGCGGCGAGGAATGGTTCTTTGCCCAGATGATGACGCGCAAGGCGCGCGCCCTCGGCATGCGCCACACCAACTTCCGCAACGCCTCGGGGCTCTACCACCGACGCCAGCTCACCAGCGCGCGCGACATGGCGACGCTGGCGCGGGCGCTGGTGCGCGACTTTCCCCACCACTACCGTCTCTTCGCCGCCCGCAGCTTTCGCTACGGCGGGAAAATCTACAGAAACCACAACCGGCTGCTCGCGACCAACGCCGGCGTCGACGGCATCAAGACAGGCTACATCCGGGCCTCGGGGTTCAACCTCGCGGCCTCCGCCACGCGCGGCGACCGCCGCATGATCGCCGTGGTGCTCGGCGCGCGCTCACCCAAGTCGCGCGACCGCGAAACGGCGGCGCTCCTCGCCCGCGGCTTCTCGCAGGCGCGCGTGGCCGGCCCGCCGCCGCCGCCGCCGCCGCAGAAGCCGATCATCGTGGCCGGCGCGCCGTGGGCGATCCAAGTGGGCGCCTACAGCCGCGCCGAGGGGGCTTACGCCGCGCTCGAGAAGAGCCGGCCCTACATCCCCGGCATCGTCGCCCGGGCGAAAGCGGTGGTGGTGCCGGTCGAGCTGGGCGACGGCGGACTCTATCGCGCCCGCTTCGTCGGCGTGAGCGCGAGCGAGGCGCGCCGCGCGTGTCGCATCCTCACCCGCAAGAGGCTCGACTGCGACGCCGTGCGCCACGTGACCGACAGCGACGCCCCCGCCGCTCCCGACTAAGCCCGTCCGCGGCAGCTAATCGGCACGATGCGCGGCGACGACGGTGAGAAATTCGGCGCCGTAACGGTCGAGCTTGGCCTGGCCGACGCCGGAAATCCGGCCCATCTCGGTCAAGCGCCGCGGCTTGTGCCGGGCCATCTCGACCAGCGTGCGGTCGTGGAAGATGACGTAGGGCGGCACCCCTTGCTCTTTCGCCAACGCCATGCGCCGCTCGCGCAGCGCCTGGAACAGGGCTTCGTCTCGCGCGTCGGCGAACGTCTCCCGCACCGGCGATCTGGCGGCCCGCGGCGCCTTTCGCCGCGCCGGGTCCCGGCGCAGATCGATGCGCCGCTCGCCGCGCAGCACGTCCCGGCAATCGGGTCCGACGCGCAATCCGCCATGGCCCTCCACGTCGACGATCAAGAGTCCCATCGCCACGAGCTGGCGCAAGACGGAGCGCCATTGCTCGCGGGCCAGCTCGGCGCCAATGCCGAAGGTGCTCAGCCGCTCGTGACCGAAGCGGCTGACACGCTCGGTTCGCTCGCCGAGCAGGACGTCGATGACGTGCTTGGCGCCGAACATCTGCCCGGTGCGAAAAACGCAGGACAACACCTTCTGCGCCGCCACGGTGCCATCGAAGCTCGCCACCGGCTCGAGGCAGGTGTCGCAGTTGCCGCAGGGCTTGGCGAGCGTCTCGCCGAAGTACTCGAGCAGCACCTGGCGGCGGCAGCGCGTCGTCTCGCAATAGCCGAGCAGCGCGTCCAGCTTCTGGCGCTCGATCTGCTTTTGACGTTCCGGCGCCTCGGACCTGGCAATCAGGCCTTGCAGCTTGGCCATGTCGGACAAGCCGTAGACCATCCACGCATCCGACGCCAGCCCGTCGCGCCCGGCCCGGCCGGTCTCCTGGTAATAGGCCTCCAGGCTCTTCGGCGGATCGAGATGCGCGACGAAGCGAACGTCCGGCTTGTCGATGCCCATGCCGAAGGCGATGGTGGCAACCATGACGATCCCATCTTCCTTGAGGAAGCGATCCTGGTGCCTGGTCCGCACGCTCTTGTCGAGCCCGGCGTGATACGCCAGCGCCGGATAACCCTCGGCCGACAGCCGGCGCGCGGTCTCCTCGACGTTGGCGCGGGTCAGGCGGTAGACGATGCCCGAGCCGCCGCCGTGCTCGCGGCCGAGAAAGGCCAGAAGCTGGGCTTGCGGGTTATTCTTGGCGGCGACGCGGTAGCGAATGTTGGGCCGGTCGAAGCCGGCGGCGAACACGCGGCCCCCGCCCAGGCCCAGGCGCTCGACGATGTCGCGCCGGGTGGGCCGGTCGGCGGTGGCGGTGAGCGCGATCCGCGGCACCGCCGGGAAGCGCTTGTCGAGCACCGCGAGCTGGAGATATTCCGGCCGGAAATCGTGACCCCATTGCGAGACGCAATGGGCCTCGTCGATGGCGAACAGCGCCAGCTCGCAGCGCCCCAGGTGATCGAGGAAGGCGGGCGTGAGCAGGCGCTCGGGCGCGACGTAGACCAGATCGAGCGCGCCGGCGCGCATCTCGGCCTCGACGCGCCGCGCCTCGTCGAACGACAGCGTCGAGTTGAGCGCGGCGGCGCGGACGCCGACCTGCCGCAGCGCCTCGACCTGGTCGCGCATCAGCGCGATCAGCGGCGACACC
>JADFMW010000148.1 GCA_022563655.1 Pseudomonadota bacterium | reverse complement strand
CGCCGCCGCCGCCGGCCGTCCGTCGGCGCCCGCCGCTCTTGGTAGTAGCGGTTGCCGAACTCGTCCTCGCCGACGGCCTCGCCGCGCATCCAGGTGAACAAGCGGGTGCCGATCGTCATGGCCTGGTCCCCAACCCTCGAAGCCAGCGGACTATGCCACCGCGGCGCTGCGTCGTCCAGTTCGCCGGCCAGTTCGCCGGCCCGCCGCCCGACGACGCGCGGCGCGGGCCCTGCCGACCGGGCTGCCGGCGCCGCGCCCGGGGTGGGGGGCGCGGCCCGATCCGATCGCCAAGAATTGTCGTACCAGCGTCGAGATGATCGAAAAATTCTACGCTGCCCATATCAAGACCCATCTCGACGCAGCGGCGATCAACGTTCGGCGGCCCCGGCTGCGCCAGAACATCCCGGCTTCGGTTAGCACAGTCGAGCGGTAATCGACATTCGCCTTGGCGATGGCTTGGCCTAGCGGTATGTATAGGGCCTCCATGCGCGCGTGGCGGAACAGGTAGACGCGCGGGTCTTGTGGCCCTCGACCCAGAGGACGCCCCTGGTCGTTACTGATCGTCGAGCGTTAGATTCCGAATGAAACTGCTCGAAATACTTGCCACAAAGGTAAAGCCGGAGCTAAACCACATCTATACAGAACCGCCGTTCCACGTTTGCGGCGCGTTGGACCTGGGATGGTTTTGCCGGGAACACGCATTGCATCTATACGGCCTAGCCGTACTCATGCACAAAAAGGCCGATATTTGTACAGGTGACTACATCCTCCGCCCTCCAGGCGGTGCTTTCTTTCGTTCTGTTGGCGATGAAAGCGACCACGCCTGGTGTCGTATAGATGATTGCGTTCCCGTTGACGTTAGTATCACCGTTAAGCATGTTTGTCCGGAGGTTCCCGATATATCTCTTGTGTACGGCGATCGCTCGGATCTATGCGAGCCGTTCAAAGTACAGTACTGTATAAATGAGCCCGACGATGAATTTCTTGAGCTTGGCCAGCATGACAAGCCCTTGATCGCTTATAACGAGAAGAATCGCCATTTCTACAGCGTGTCGGAACTTCTTGGGGACCCTTTTCAATTTTTACACAAGCCACCCCCAGGCCGTCGGACGTTTCAAGAAATCCATGGACCGGAAGTGTATTTCGCAATCACCTATCATTGTTACCGGCTCGCGACCGAGGATATTAAACCTTTTTGCCGCTACCGGAATCCTTCGGACACGGTTAGGAGGATAATGAAGTTCAATCCGAATGCGAAGGACCTCATCCAAAAACTGTTGGCGTGAAAATTCGCAATTTAACAACGGAATCGGGCCGCCGCTTCCGTCTGTGGAGCATGTGCGAGAATCCCTGGTTTTCGGTACATTTCTGTTTGCCAATCGAGACCTGACGTCCGCTTCTACCCTAAAAGCGGATACCACGCCTGAGTCGCACAATATCTGATTTACGACCATAGGGCGTACGAACAAGGGCTGGGGCACAAGAGTCGGTTCGACGGAAGGCCCTGCTCGGCGGTGCGCAGTCGTGCTTTCGGTGGATGATCGTTTCTGCTACAATCGGCGGCAATTGGGAGAAGCAATTTCGAAAATTTGTGGGGAAATCACGCATCATGAGTGCAGACGGTGATACACCACCGATCGCAGGAGGAAATTCTATGACATTTGCTGAGGAAAAGAAGAAGGCGAGGCTCGAACACCGGCTCGCAATCTGGCGAATGATATGGGATAAGCTTGCACTCGGTGCGGTGCTCGCCGTGGTGGCCCTTGTGGGCCAAATGCTCTTGGTTGACTATGAAAGCGCGCTCACAAAGGAGCGGTTTGTATTACAGACCCGGCTTGAAAGTCTCCAAGCCCTGCGAAAGGCATATAGCAGAGTAGTAGATACTCATACTTATTATGCAGCACGTGCTGGTAGTGACATGTCAGATGAGCAGAAGAAAAAATACACCGAAGCGCTTCAGAGTTTTATGAACGTAGCAAATCAGCGGCTAATTTTATTTTCTACGGACTTTGATATGCGCGTAAACCATCATGCGTGGATACACGAAGCGATTATCCACGGTGGTGTTGGCTTTGACATGAGCAAATGGGCATTTGCTGTTGATGTTTTCAACAACTTCGACGAACTTACGCGAATAGCGCTATCGGAAGAAAAGCTCGACGTGAAAACTGATGGCGGTGATGGAATCTTTCAGTTCGTTCCTTGGACATCATCAGAGGTCGTACAGAAGGGTAGCAAAGCATTCTTCGAAGCGAATTATAAAAAATGGGAAAAATATAAATCACCCTAAAAATCTGTTAAAGTTATCTTCTAGTGCGCAACCAAGTGGACAATTACTGATGAATTCAGACCTTCTTCTTTCGCATGGTACACATATGCGATATGCGTTCAAAAGTTATGGCTCGGCGAATGTCCTCTATTTTGACGCTTAGCGGAACTTCTCCAGTCCACAACCGTGCGGCTTGTTTCCTATATGAGAGTCGCACAATATTTTTTTCGAGACGCGCCACTGCAAGGTCTCATCGGGGGCCGATCCGTGACTACATGGGCGCAATAGGGACACGCGTGCTCCGGATTTCTACGCAATGGTCGCAGTCGCACGCAGGATCGTGGAACTTCATGATCATGATGATGCGATCCCACAGGAGCATTGCCCAGTAGTTGAAGCTGTGGACCTCCGGAAATTTCGCAAACTTGTAATCGAAAACACCGGGGTATCGACCCCGAATAGGTTCGTCGGGTGGCCAAATGATGAACTCCTTCGGAGCTGGCCGATCCGGCGGAACAATTTCAAATCCGTTCGGCGTGTCCTCGGGGAGAACGTCCGCGAGGTGGTGGAAGTAAAGGCCCCGAATGATCTTCCAGGCAACCCGATAGACTCTCTCGCCCTCAAGCCGCTTTGCAACAAGATTCGCAGGGAGGACAAGTCCGCTGGGCTGGCGCTCGAACTCTTGAAGTACCTTGTGGACAAGGCCTCGCTTTTTCCCGGCCCCGTATTTCGCGAAGACCTCCTTGAGCAAAGCGTTCCCGGCATAGGACCCACGCGCAAAGGGAGCGAGCGTGTTGACGAAGTAGTCTTCATCATGCTGATACGCCTGATTGCAGTCAGCGTGGACACGGATCGTTAGTAGATTAGGGCTGTGCTTCTTCCTGATCTCGTCGGCGTACAACTGCTTGGGAGGTACGTGATCCCAGCTGGTAGGCTCAGCAAGTGGGCGGCCACACAGGTAACACGGGGATGTGAATTTGGTCACTGTTCTCTCGACGCTCAACAATGTTTAGCCCGGATTGCCCAGATGACCTCATGAATTGACGACAACATACCCGGATTCTGCTATAATAATCATGGCTTTACCGCCGGATTTGGGGTGTTGACATGGCTTACCCGATGGGTGAATCGAAAGATGGGGTTCTAAGGCTGTATTTTGACCGTCGACTCAAGCTTGAGTTCCACGGTTCCAAGGTCACTTCCGACGCTGGGTTGTTGCCGTACCGGGAACTGGATGACGCGGTCGGACTGACCGAGTTTGCCGGGGACGTACTCACGGACACCCGTCGTGGGAAGAACGGCCGCCACGGTCTTGTCGGGCTGTTTCGCCAGTCCGTTTTCGGCCGCCTTGGCGGGTACGACGATGTGAACGATGCCGACCGGCTCAGCCTCGACCCGGTCATGCGGTGGATCGTCGTTTAGACCCTACTGCTGTCATTTCATCTACTTATAGCACTTCGGGCTCTCTCGTCGATCTCCTGCCCGTTTGCACGGTCAACACACCCTAATCTCGACGAGAATCAGGATTTAGATGGGTTCGCATTTCTGAACTCTCCTGCTTGCTCAGCCCCAGGGGGAGGGTGCCGGCTGGGGCAAAATTGACTGGCCGCATCGGCCAATCCCCTATCGGGGCACCCCTCGCCAAGGCCCGCTCGACTGCGTCGGGGTCGCGTTCGATTGCGGTGAGGAGGACGCGGGCGGCGCGGGCGGGGACGCGGCGGCCCTGCTCCCACTCCTGCACGGCGCGAGCGTCGGTCCGTTAACGCGCCGCGCCGTCCAGTTCGTCGGCGCGCCGCCGTATCGCGCCATCCGGGGCGGGCACCGCCGCTGCGGGCGGGGCGCGGGCGATCTATATGCCGGAATTCACATATATCGCGGAATCCATATATATAGGCTGATATCCGATCCCAGCACAAAATGTAGTTGCGCCTCTCAATATTTTGTGGTTGGGTGCGCTTTCGCTACAAGATCGGCGGGGCGCGCGGGGTGCCGAGCCCCATGCCGCCGCCGGCCGAGAGCCAAAGAGCGTTCCTCAAGGGGGGTGTACGGGGTGCGGATCGAGCGGCGTTTCACGAGCGCGGGGCAATCGCCGTACGAGGGGGTCGAGTTCCGCCGGATCACGAGCGAGATCCGCAACCCCGACGGCTCGCTCGTGTTCCAGCTCGACGACATCGAGGTCCCGAGCACGTGGACCCAGGTCGCGTGCGACGTGCTCGCCCAGAAGTATTTCCGCAAGGCCGGCGTGCCGGCGCGCCTCAAGCCCGTCGAGGAGGCCGACGTGCCGGCGTGGCTGTGGCGTCACGCGCCCGACGAGGACGCGCTCGCCGAGCTCGACGAGGGCGGGCGCGAAGGACCCGAGCGCTCGGCCAAGCAGGTGTTCGACCGTCTCGCCGGCACCTGGACCTACTGGGGGTGGAAGGCCGGCTACTTCGACGGCGAGGCCGACGCCCGGGCGTTCAGCGACGAGCTGCGCCATATGCTGTGCACCCAGATGGGCGCGCCCAACTCGCCCCAGTGGTTCAACACCGGGCTGCATTGGGCCTACGGCATCGACGGCCCGCCGCAGGGCCATTTCTACGTCGACCACGAGACCGGCGAGGCCAACCGCTCGCGCTCGGCCTACGAGCACCCCCAGCCGCACGCCTGCTTCATCCAGAGCGTCGATGACGATCTCGTCAACGAGAACGGGATCATGGACCTGTGGCTGCGCGAGGCGCGGCTGTTCAAGTACGGCTCGGGCACCGGCAGCAACTTCTCGAAGCTGCGCGGCGAAGGCGAGTCGCTGTCCGGCGGCGGCAAGTCGTCGGGGCTGATGAGCTTTCTCAAGGTCGGCGACCGCGCCGCCGGGGCGATCAAGTCGGGCGGCACCACGCGGCGCGCCGCGAAGATGGTCGTCGTCGACATCGACCACCCCGACATCGAGCGCTTCATCGGCTGGAAGGTCACCGAGGAGCAGAAGGTGGCCGCGATGGTCGCCGGCTCGAAGCAGTGCGCGAAGCAGCTCAGCGCCGTCATGGACGCCTGCCGCGCCGGCGACGGCAAGGGCCGCTTCACGCCCAGCGAGAACCCGCGGCTGAGCCGGGCGATCGGCGCGGCGCGCACGGCGCTGATCCCCGAGAGCTACATCCAGCGCGTCATCCAGTTCGCCAGTCAGGGATACACATCGAGCACCTTCCCGACCTACGACATCGACTGGGATTCCGAAGCCTACATCACCGTCTCGGGGCAGAACTCGAACAACTCGGTGCGCATCGCCGATGAGTTCATGAACCGGCTCGCAGACGACGGCGAATGGGAGCTCGTTCGCCGCACCGACGCCAAGGTCGACAAGGTGGTCAAGGCGCGCGACCTGTGGGAGCAGATCGCCTACGCCGCCTGGGCTTCGGCCGACCCCGGGGTGCAGTTCGACACCACGATCAACGACTGGCACACCTGCCCCGAATCGGGCCGCATCAACGCCTCGAACCCGTGCTCGGAGTACATGTTTCTCGACGACACGGCCTGCAACCTGGCGTCGCTCAACCTGCTGACGTTCCGCTTCGCCGACGCCAGCTTCGACGTCGATGCCTTCGCCCATGCCGTGAGGCTGTGGACGATCGTGCTCGAGATCTCGGTGGTGATGGCGCAGTTCCCGTCGCGGCGCATCGCCCAGCGCTCTTACGAGTTCCGCACGCTCGGCCTCGGCTTCGCCAACATCGGCGCGCTGCTGATGGCGTCGGGGCATGGCTACGACAGCCCCGAGGGGCGCGCCGTGTGCGGCGCCATCAGCGCGCTGATGAGCGGGGTGGCATACCGGACATCGGCCGAGATGGCGCGCGAGCTCGGCGCCTTCCCCGCCTACGCCAAGAACTCCGGGGCGATGCTGCGGGTCATCCGCAACCACCGCCGCGCCGCCTACGGCCGCGGCGAGGGATACGAGGGGCTGTCGGTATCGCCGGTGCCGTTCGACGGCGAGCACTGCCCCGAGCGGCGCTTGGCCGAGGCCGCGCGCGCCGCCTGGGACGGCGCGCTGGCGCTCGGCCAGGAGCACGGGTTTCGCAACGCCCAGGTGACGGTGATCGCGCCGACCGGAACCATCGGCCTGGTGATGGACTGCGACACCACCGGCATCGAGCCCGACTTCGCGCTCGTCAAGTTCAAGAAGCTCGCCGGCGGCGGCTACTTCAAGATCATCAACCGCACGGTGCCCGAGGCGCTCAAGAAGCTCGGCTACAGCGAGGCGCAGATCGAGGA
>JADFMW010000147.1 GCA_022563655.1 Pseudomonadota bacterium | reverse complement strand
CACCGCCGAGTTCGCGAAGAACCTCGAGGCGCGGCTCGACCACCAGGCCGCCGCGGCGGCGGCGGGCGAGGCGGCCCCGCGGGTGAGCGCCCCGGCGCGGCTCGACGCCGGCGCGCTCCTGTGGTCGGTGATGTGGCGGCGCGTCAAGGCATTCTTCGCGCGGCTGTTCGGCGGGTAATTGGGGACAGTATATATTTTTTGGTTATCTCGGACGACGCTAAACTATATACTGTCCCCAATTACCTGTCCCCAATTACCCGCCGAGATAGGCCGCCTTGACGTGGGGGTCGTTCAGGAGCTCCTCGCCCGAGCCGCTAAGCGTGACCTCGCCCGATTCGAGCAGGTAGCAGCGGTCGCACAGCTCGAGCGCGGCGTAGGCGTTCTGCTCGACCATCAGCACGGTGACGCCTTGGGCGCGGATTTCCGATACGATCTCGAATATGGTCTCGATGAGGTTGGGCGCGAGGCCGAGCGAGGGCTCGTCGAACAGGATCAGCTTGGGCCGCGACATCAGCGCGCGGCTGATGGCGAGCATCTGCTGCTCGCCGCCGGACAGGGTGCCGGCCATCTGCCGGCGGCGCTCCGCCAGTACGGGGAAGCGCTCGAACAGCCGCTCCAGGTCCCGGGCGATGCCGCCGGGCTCCTTGCGCAGATAGCAGCCCATGTCGAGGTTTTCTTGCACCGTCATGTCGGGGAAGATATGCCGGCCCTCGGGGCAGTGGGCGATGCCCCGCGCGAGGATCGTGCGCGGCGCGGCGCCGGTGATGTCCTCGCCGTCGAAGACGATGCGGCCCGCGGCCGGCGCGAGCAATCCCGAGATCGCCTTGAGCGTCGTTGTCTTGCCGGCGCCGTTGGCGCCGATGAGGGTGACGAGCTCGCCCTTCTTGACCTCGAGCGTCAGGTCGCGCACCGCGCTCACCTTGCCGTAGCGGCAGTGGAGGCCGTCGATCTCAAGCACGCCTCGCTCCGTGTCCGAGGTAGGCGCGGATCACTTCCGCATCCTGCTGGATCTCGTCGGGCGTTCCCTCGGCGATGATCTGGCCCTGGTTGAGCACCACGACGCGGTCGGAGACCTCCATCACCATGCGCATGTCGTGCTCGACCAACAGGATGGTGATGCCGCGCGCGCGAATCTTGCCCACCATATCCATGAAGCTCGCCGTCTCCGCCGGGTTCATGCCCGAGACCGGCTCGTCGAGCAGGAGCAACGACGGGTCGGCGGCGAGCGCGATCGCGACCTCGAGGAGGCGTTGTTCGCCGTAGGGAAGCGCGCCGCCGAGTTCGTTCGCGCGCGCCGACAGGCCGACGAAATCGAGGATCTCGGCTGCCTTTTCGCGCAGCCATAGTTCCTCTTTCCGTACCCGCGGCAGGCTGAGCAGGATCTCCCAGGTCTTGCTCGCGCCCTGGCGGTGGAGACCGATGAGGATGTTGTCGAACACCGAGTTCGACGCGAACACGCTCGTCTTCTGGAACGTGCGCACGACCCCGAACTCGGCGATCTGGTTGGGACGCAGCCCGTTGAGCGATTGCCCCTTGTAGCGAATCGTCCCCGTGGTGGGCGGCTGGAACCCGGTGATGACGTTGAACGCCGTCGTCTTGCCCGCGCCGTTGGGCCCGATCAGGCTCGCCACCTCGCCCTCGCGGACGTCGAAGCTGACGTTGTTCAGCGCCGCGAGCCCGCCGAAGTGAACGGCGAGATCGTCGACCGCGAGCACGGTCTCGGCCGTCCCGTTGCCGGCGCTCATGTCGCTTCCCCCGCGGTTCGCGTCGCCGCTTCGAGGTCGGGAAGTCCGGTGCCGGGGCCCCCGGCCGAGGGCGTGGCGCCGAAGCGGTCGTTCCACCACGCGCTCAGCGCCGGCACGATGCCGTTGGGAAGGAAGAAGACGATCATGATCATGAACACGCCGTAGATGATCCACTGGACCTCGGGGCTTGCGAACTCGCGCAGGACCTCGGGCAGGATGCCGAAAATGAGGCCGCCGACGATGGGACCGGCGAGCGTTCCCTTGCCGCCCGTGATCACCATGATCACCATCGTCACCGTGTAGATGAACAGGAACACGTCGGGATCGACGATGCGTATGTAGTGGGTGTAGAGCCCGCCGGCGGCCCCCGCCATGGCGGCGGAGACGATCGCCGCGAGGACGAGATAGCGGGTGACGTCGACGCCGGCGGACGCGGCGAGCGGCTCGTTCTCGCGCAGCGCGATCATCGCCCGACCGATGCGCGAGTGCACCAACCGGCGCACCGTGACGTAGGAGACGATCGCGACGGCGAGGACGAGGTAGTAGTTCGGCAGCTTGTGGAAGAACGCGAGCTCCCAGACCCCGGGGACCGCGAGGGTGAACGGCGGGATGTTGTTGAGCGCCATGGGCCCCTCGGTGAGGTCGACCCAGTTGAGCGCCACCAGCCGCACCACCTCGGCGAAGCTGATGGTGACGATGACGAAGTAGGCGCCGCGCACCTTGAACGAGATCTTGCCGATCAGCCAGCCGGACATCCCGGCGACGACGATGCCGGCGACGAACGCCACCCACACCGGGCGCGGCGCGAACACGAAGGTGTAGGTATCGGTGAGCTCGAGGTCGAAGCCGAGGGAGACGAGCGCGCTCGTGTAGGCGCCGATGCCGAAGAAGGCCACGTGGCCGAGACTGAGCTGGCCGGTATAGCCGAGCAGCAGGTTGAGGCTCATCGCCGCGATGGTGAAGATGCCGGAGGTGATGAGAATGTGGAGAAAGTACTGGTCCTCCATCCACAGCGGGAGCGTCAGCAGGAACGCGACCCACGCCCACGTCAGCCAGCGGTTCATCCCACGCGCTCCTTGCGGGCGAACAGGCCCGTCGGCCTAAAGACGAGGACGATGATGATGAGGAGGAAGCCCATCGCGTCGCGATAGCCCGACGAGATATAGCCCGCGCCCATCTCCTCCACGAAACCGAGGATGAAGCCCCCGAGCGTCGCGCCCATGAAGTTGCCGAGCCCGCCGAGAATGACGATCGCGAACGACTTGAGCGCGGCGAGGTCGCCCATCGTCGGGTAGACGACGAACACGGGCCCCAGCAGCGCCCCCGCGGCGGCGGCGAGGCCCGAGCCGAGCGCGAACGTGGCGGTGTGGATGGCGCCGATGTTGACGCCCATGAGCGCCGCCGTCTCGCGGTCCTGGAACGTGGCGCGCATCGCCTTGCCGAGCCGAGTGCGGTGGATCAGGAGGTGCGTGCCGACGATGAGCAGCACCGCGACCGCGAACACGAACACCCGCACCCACGACACCGACACCGGGCCGAGGATGAGCGGCTCGGCCGGAAACGGGTGCGTGATCGACTTGGCGACGCCGCTCCACACGAGCTGCTCGGTGTTCTGCAGGGCGATCCAGGCACCGATCATCACCAGCATCGTGGTGTCGATGCTGGCGCCCCTCAGGGGACGCAGCAGCACGAACTCGATCGCCGCCCCGAGCACCACGCCCAGCACCATGGCTAAGACGAGCGAGACGAAGAAATTGGCGCTCAGCACCATGGCGAACAGGTACACGATGTAGGCGCCGAAGGTGTAGAGCTCGCCGTGGGAGAAGTTGACCACCCTCATGATGCCGAAGATGAGGGTGAGGCCGATGCCAAGAAGGGCGTAAGTGCCCCCGAGGATGGTGCCGTTGAGGATGTGCTGCAGAAACTGGTCCACGGGGCCGCCCTTCCAACCTCCGACGACGGCGAACGAGCGCTTGGCGCAGCCGTCGGCGCTTCTCCCGCCGCCCGCCGAAAGCGACCCCCAGGGCGCGATGGCCCTGGGGGTGCCGCGAATCTACGTGGTAACGCTGGCGGATTTTACGGCAGTGCGACCTTGCCGTTCTGGATCGTCACGATGTAGACATTGGGAATGTTCTGGCCGCTCTCCTTGCCCGCCGGTCCCTGCTTGATGAAGGCGATGTCGCCGTTGACGCCGTCGACCTTGACGCCCCACAGCGCCTTGCGGATCGCATCGGGCTCGGCCTTGCCCGCGGCCTCGATGGCGGCGGCGATGGTCATGATTCCGTCGTGGCCGCGGAAGCCCTCGGTGAGGCCCGGGAAGTTGTAGCCGCGCTTGTTCCACTCGTCGACGAACTTCTTGGCCACAGCCGGGTTGGGCGCCGCTTCGGGGAACCACGGGGCGAAGAACAGCAGGTGATAGGTGCCGTCCGCCGCGGCACCCGCCTGCGCGATGAGCTGATCCGGCGACGATGAGCCCCCGGTCGTGATGATCCGGTGCGTCACCCGCTGCTCCTTGGCCTGCTTGAGCACCAGCGTAATCTGCTCGACGCCCGTGGTCAGGAACAGGGTGTCGCCGCCCGAGGCCTTGATCTTGGCGAGCTGGGCGCTCAGGTCCTGGGCCTTCGCATCCATGGTCTCGATCACCCCGACGGCGATGCCCTTGGATTTGAGCATGGCCCCGAACTTGGACGCGGCGCCGCGGCCCCAGTCGTTGTTCACGACCAGGAAATCGGCCTTCTTGATGTTGAAGCCGGCGACCTTGGTGCCGAATGACTTGGCCTCCATCTCCGAGGTCGGGCTGATGCGGAAGATCCACGGGTTGCCCGAGGTGGTGATCTTGCCCGAGGACGAGGTCTCGACCACCATCGGCACGCCGTACTCGATCAGCTTGGGCATGACGGCAAGGGTGTAGGTGGAGCTCCAGGCCCCCATGAGCACGGGCACCTTGTCGCGCACGATGAGCTTCTCCACCGAGGCGACCGCCTCCTTCGGATTGCTCTTGTTGTCCTCGATGATGAGCTCGACCTTGTGGCCCAGGATGCCGCCTTTGGCGTTGAGGAACGACTCGGCGATCTTGGCGCCTTGAACGACGTAGTTGCCCGAGGCGGCGACCGCGCCCGTGAGCGGCTCCGTTACCCCGATCTTGATCGTCTCGTCGGCGTGCGCCGAGTTCGACGCCGCACCGAAGATGACGGCGGCGATCAGCAGCGCAGCCTGTTTGAACCAATGCTTCATGTCATCCTCCTCCAGGTAAGAACGATCTTTCTGATTGAAAAGCCAGATCTGCCAGATCTGATTGAAAAGCCAGATGTTGTCGTGACTTTCGCCCCCGGTCCACGTGGCCGTAGCCACTTTTAAACGATGCCAACATTGGACGGGCCATACCATAGGTCAGAGGCGACAAGCGATCAAGCGCGGCCGCCGGGCCGCAGGAAGCGCGATCATGGCAGGCCGCGGCCCTAGCCCGCATTTCTCACCAGGATGCGGCCGTCATCGCGCCGGGCGGCATCGATCCGCCAGGAGAGAGCCGAAAAGCGTAGCCGCCGCTACGGTTGAGGCTCTCGACGCCGCGGGCGGCCCGCCCGGCGCGACCCTGCGGGCAGGGCAGAGACGGCGACAGGCTGCGTCAACGCGCTTGCCCGATGTGCCGATCGCGCGGCGCACGTTTCCTGGCCTGTCGGCGTCTCTGCCCCGTGGCGACCGTATCCTGGTGAGAAATGCGGTCTGGTGCCATGTGCAAAGTGAACACGGAAGGAAGGTCGCGTGACCTTACGCGGGGCGCTATTTCCATCCTCCGTAGTAGCACTACTATGGAGGAGGACGGGCCGGCCCACGGTCGAAAAAAATGGTTGCGGGGGGAGCGTTCGAACCTCCGACCTACGGGTTATGAGCCTGACAACCCACCAAACAAGGTTCGCCTTGGTGTTAGCCCAAACGTTACCCCAACACTATTGAGACGTCATTTGGTGCGAATCAAGTTGTTGTCCTAATTGGTAGGCGCGCGGGGATTCGAACCCCGGACCCTCTGATTAAAAGACAAACGTATATCGGTTTCGGAACGGTTCACTGCATCCCAAGCCGTATCCGCTGTAATACGGCAACTTGCGGCTTCTGCATAATAATTCCACATCAGACGTTTCAGGGCTGTTCAAGGGCGCCCTATTCGTGCTACTGTTCTTTTGCACCTATGTTGCACCTAGATGGTTCGCTTGCACCTATCTTGCACCTTGAAACTGGAGCCCGAATATGCCCCGCAAGAACCTCACCGATCGCACCGTTGCCGCCCTGCGCATCCCCGAGGGCGGCCAGGTAGACGTGTACGATGCGAAGAACCCACGGTTCGGCATCCGCCTTTCCTGCAAGGGAACGCGGACGTGGTTCGTGTTCGACAAGGACCCGCGAAGCGGGAACCGGGACATCCATTACGGGCGAGGGCACCTTGAGCGGCAGATCGGGTGGGCGCGGGAGGACATGGAGGGGGTGCTGCGGGACCGGGTGCGGAGCTATTTCGAGGGTGGGACGGAGGTGATGTTCGTGCAGCGCAAGCGGGGTCGGGGACCCTTTACGCAGAGCTCCAAGGACCATGAAGCCCCAGAGGGGCGGCGGGTCGACTGGCGGGAGCACTTTCATTACTACGACTCGCGCAACGAGGTGCGCAGCGGGCACGGATCGGTGCACACGACGTTGAGGGGAGGATGGCTGAGGTACGAGGCGGACGGGGAGAGGCTGGTGTCGGAGCGACCGGACAATTTGGAGGTGGAGGAGGTGGAGGCGCTGGTGCGGGTGCGGCTGGGGGCGCGCCAGATCCGGCAGGGGATCGAGAGGTCGGAGGGCTACCGGGACGCCATCGTTTCAGAACGTGAGGGCGCCGAACGCAGCGCCCCTGAACTTCAAAGGGAAGTGGCCCGGCAGAGGGCGGGGCTCGACGATGCGGAGCGTGAAGGCGACGAGGCCAGGAGGGCGGAGGAGGCCACCTCGGACGAGTTGCGCGATATCGGCCGGCGCATCGCTCGGGAAGACGCCCGCCGCAGGGAGGAACTGCGCCTGGAAAGGGTCCTCAAAGAGCTGGAGCATGCCCTCGAGTATCGGCGCTACTATCTGGTAATATTGCTTGAGTTGTTGAGGGGAGACCCCGACCCGTATAC
>JADFMW010000146.1 GCA_022563655.1 Pseudomonadota bacterium | reverse complement strand
CCTATATCACCCCCGATGCGTGGCAGGCGCAGGTCGATGAGGCGCTGCGCCAGGCGCTGGTGAATCTGGACTCGGTCCCGGCGCCGGCCGGCGAGATGGCGGTGGTGATGGGGCCGGGCTGGCCGGGGATCCTGCTGCACGAGGCGATCGGCCACGGGCTCGAGGGCGACTTCAACCGCAAGAAGACCTCGGCGTTCTCGGGGCTCATGGGCCAGCGGGTGGCGAGCGAAGAGGTGACGGTGATCGACGACGGCACCATCGGCGACCGGCGCGGCTCGCTCACCATCGACGACGAGGGCACGCCCACCAGCCGCACCGTCCTCATCGAGGACGGAATCCTGGTCGGCTTAATGCAGGACCGGCTCAACGCGCGGCTGATGGGCATGGCGCCGACCGGCAACGGACGGCGCGAGAGCTTCGCCCATGCGCCGATGCCGCGCATGACCAACACCTTCATGGCCGCCGGCCGGCACGATCCCGAGGAGATCATCGCCGCGGTCGACAACGGGCTCTATGCGGTCAATTTCGGCGGCGGCCAGGTCGACATCACCTCGGGCAAGTTCGTGTTCTCGGCCTCGGAAGCCTATCTCATCGAGAACGGCAAGGTCGGCCCGCCGGTCAAGGGCGCCTCGCTCATCGGCAACGGCCCCGACGTGCTCACCCGCGTCGGCGCGGTCGGCAACGATCTCGAGCTCGACCCCGGCATCGGCACCTGTGGCAAGAACGGCCAGACCGTGCCCGTCGGCGTCGGCCTGCCGACTATCCTGATCGACCGCCTCACCGTCGGCGGCACCCAGGCATAGGGGCGGGTTTCAAACCCGCCCTACCCGTCCTATCGGCTCAGCCGGGCCCCTCGAACAGCGCTTCGAGGATGGGGCAGTCGGGCACCGTGCCGCCCGAGCAGCGCTGCACCATTTCGGCGAGAACCTTTTCCATGCGCTTCAAGTCGGCGATGCGCCCGCTGGTCGCGTCGAGCTGGGCGCGGGCGAGCTTCTCGACCTCGGCGCACGAGTCCTCGCGCCCGTCGGCGAGCGCGAGCAGGCCGCGCACCTGGCCGAGGGTGAAGCCGAGCTCGCGGGCGCGGCGGACGAAGTTGAGGCGCTTCGCCGCGGCGAAACCGTAGACGCGGTGGCCGCCGACGGTGCGCGGGGGCGGCGCGAGTAGCCCGATGCGTTCGTAGAAGCGAATCGTCTCCACCTTGACGCCCGAGCGCCGCGAAATTTCGCCGATCGAATAGCCGGGCAGTTCTGCCATCGCGAGAAACCTCTTGAACCTGTAGCTACTACAGGTCCCATATTAACGCCAAGGCTGCCTTCGAGGGAAGCCAGGAGCGTCGCGCGGCGACCGAACCGGCCTTCATGGGTTCGTGACAAAGCCTGGCGTGGATATGTAATTGCTATTGATATCAGCAACGTAGTCCGACTGCGAACGTGTGAGGGAGCAATGTCCGGTCAAGAGCCGCCGGTGATGCCGCAGGCGGCGCCCGAGTCGGTTGGAACGAGGCGTGGCGTGAGTGAAAAGGCCCAAAAGACCGTATTCGCCGGCGGCGGCGTTCTCGGTGCGCTGGCGATGTCGTCGTGCTGCATCCTGCCTCTGGTGCTGTTCAGCCTGGGCTTTTCGGGGGCGTGGATCGGCAGCCTCGCGGCGCTGTACCCATACAAATGGTATTTCTTCGTGCCCGCGGCGGGGTTCATCGCGGCTGGGTTTTACAAGGTCTATCGAAAACCTGCTGCGAGCGCCTGCGAAGCCGAAGCCGCCTGCGCCTCGCCGATTTCGGATCGGATCGGCAAGATCGCGCTGTGGTCCTCGACCGCTTTGGTGCTCGCTGCTTTGGCGTTCCCCTACGCCGCGCCGGCTCTGCTCGGGGTGGAGTGATAGAGGCTCGGCGGCGTTGACGGGACTGCTTGTGTTCTACGGCCAGGAGTAGCGAACGATGAACCGCATGAGTGCCATCGCGGCGTCCGCAGCGGCAATCTTGGCGGCGGGCGCTTATCTCGCCGGATCCGGGATGCTGGCGCAGACATCCTCCGGGGTGGCGGCGGCGACTGGCGCTCCGTCGTCTCGCGCGCCGTCATCCCCGGTGGACGCCCCGCCCGCCTCTCGGGCGGCGGCGATCGAGACCGTGACGTTGAGCGTGAAAATGTGGTGCGCCTCGTGTCCTTATATCGTGAAGCGGAGCCTCGAGGACGTGGCGGGCGTTCTCGGCGTGGACGTGTCGTATCGCGACCAGACAGCCGTGGTCAGGTTCGACGACACAAGGACCGACGTGGCCGCGCTGATCGAGGCGACGGGCAGCATCGGCTTTCCGTCGGCCCCCTTGGTCAGGGATTAGGAAAAGGGAGCGCTACGAGGATGACTCCAACTCAGGCGCCGGTAACTTCCGGGGCCGGCCCGTCCGGGCCGCGTCTCGAGATGACCATCACGCCCGGCGTGAGCTTTCCCGACTGGTCGGTCGTCACCTCCCAGACGGTACGGGAGACACTCGATTCGATCTTCGAGGTCATGGGGGTAGAAGAGCTGTGGTCGGGGTTGGGGGACGCGGAGGATCGCGTGCGCCGCGCCATCCTCGACTATTACGCCGAGGCGGGGCGTGCGCCCTCGCTCCCGCGGCTCGCCGAAATCACCCGGTTCGGACCTGGCGAGCTGCGCGCCCTGCTGGAGAAGCTCGAGGCGCGGGACATGGTCGTTCTCGACCCGCGCGGCGAAACGATTACCGGCGCGTACCCATTCACCGAGCGCGACACCGGACACCAAGTTCGTCTTGGCGATCGGGTGCTCAACGCCATGTGCGCGATCGACGCCCTCGGGGTTGGCGCCATGTACGGCAAGGACGCTTCGATCGAGTCTACTTGCCCGGCCTGTGGCGCCGCGATCCATATCGAGACCCGTGACCATGGCGCGGCCCTTGCGGGCTTCTCCCCTTCCGGCGCCGTGGTGTGGTCGGGCATCCAATACTTCGGTGGTTGCGCTGCCGAGTCGTTGTGTCGGGTCATGGCGTTCTTCTGTTCGGACGCGCACCTGGCGTCCTGGCGCAACGCCAACCACCCCGACGGGAAGGGTTTCCGGCTGTCCATGTACGAGGGATTGCAGGCCGGCAAGGCGATCTTCACGCCCATGCTGGCCGCACCATCGACCAAGGAGTGTTGCCATGAATGACCGAAAGCTGCTGCGTACCGGAATTATCGGCTCGGTGATTGCCGCAATCTGCTGCTTCACGCCTGCATTGGTCGTTCTCGTCGGTCTTGCCGGACTGTCGGCGATCGTCGGCTGGCTGGACTACGGTTTGTTCCCGATCTTGTTCGCCTCCATGGGCCTGGTCGCCTACTCACTCTATCTACGCTCTGGCCGCAAAGGCCCGTCGCCGACGGTCGTGATCGTTGCAGCCGTCGTAGCGCTTTCCGCACTTCTCTTCTGGTTGGGGTTCAGATACGCGCTGGGTATCTCCATCGCGGCTGCCGTAGCCGTTGCCGCCTATGCCTATTATCTGCGCGCCTGCGTCCGGCGGCAAAGCAGCCAACTGGCGGATACAAAGGAAACAATCTCATGAGCAAGACGCGCTGTCCGCCAGCGACGGGAAACGGCCGCTACGATCTCGCTGTCATCGGTGCGGGGTCCGCCGGTTTCTCCGCCGCCATTACAGCCGCCGAGCTGGGCGCCAAGGTCGCCTTGGTGGGACACGGCACCATCGGCGGCACCTGCGTGAACATTGGCTGCGTTCCCTCGAAGAACCTCATACGGGCGGTCGAGGCCGTGCATCAGGCCGAAGCTGCTTCGCGCTTTGCCGGAATTCGCGGCCGGGCGAGTCTCGAGGACTGGCGCGCTCTTATCGCCCAGAAGGATGAGTTGGTCGCGAGCATGCAGAAGGAGAAATATGCCGACCTGCTACCCGCATACAATACGATCGCCTATCAGGAGGGCCCGGCGCGTCTTACGAGCGACGGCGTGACGGTCAACGGTAGCCTTCTGCACCCTGGCAAGATCGTCATCACGACGGGCGCGTCTCCCGCGGTACCCCCGATTCGTGGGATCGAGGACGTCCCTTACCTCACCAGCACGACGTCGCTGGAGCTCGATCGCCTGCCAGCGTCGCTGCTCGTGGTCGGCGGCGGATACATCGGCTGCGAGCTTGTCCAGATGCTTGCCCGCGCCGGCGTGAAGGTAACGGTCGTGTGCCGGCGCCGGCTACTGCCGGACGCCGAGCCGGAGATCGGCGAGGCCCTGGCCGGTTACTTCAGGGACGAAGGCATCACCGTGCGCGGCGGTGTCTCCTACAGGGAAATTCGGCGTACGGCGGAAGGTGTCGCCCTCGCCATCGCGGTCGACGGCGCCGAGGAGACGATCGAGGCCGAAAGGGTGCTGGTCGCGACCGGCCGCCGGCCCAATACGCAAGGGTTAGGTCTGGGGGAGGCCGGCGTAGAACTGACGCCGAATGACGGCATCAAGGTCGACGACCGGATGCGCACCAACAAACCCGGCGTCTACGCCGCCGGCGACGTTACCGGGCGCGACATGTTCGTCTACATGGCCGCCTACGGGGCCAAGATCGCGGCCGAGAACGCCCTGAACGGCGACGCCCGCCGCTACGACGCCACGGCCATGCCTTCCGTGGTGTTCACCGATCCGCAGGTAGCGAGCGTGGGCCTGACCGAAGCGGACGCCCGCAAACAAGGCCTTAATGTACGAACCTCGATCCTGCCTCTTGCCCATGTTGCCCGCGCCATAGCCGCCCGCGACACCCGGGGGCTTATCAAGCTGGTGGCGGACAGCGATTCCGGCCGGCTCTTGGGTGCGCATATCCTCGCACCCGAGGGCGGTGACAGCATCCAGACGGCCACGCTGGCAATCAAACAAGGTCTTACCTTTACAGACCTAGCGGAAACTATCTTCCCGTACCTCACGACCGTGGAGGGCCTGAGGCTGGCCGCCCAGAGCTTCACCAGGGACGTCAAGCGGCTTTCATGCTGCGCCGGATAGGCGGGCGAAATCGACGGTGGACAAAAGGTTGGCGGGCCGGGCACTCTAGTCCTCGCCAAGGTGATTTGCGCTGCGGGCCCGCGCTCCGAACGCCGGTGTGAGGGAGCGCCGCGAGAGGAGGAAGGGTGCCATGGTTGGGAACGTTCGAGCGATACTGATTGCGCTGGGGCTCTCGGGGATGAGCGCGTGCGCGCCCGGAGAGGTGCTTCTTGGCGAGCCGCCGCAGGGCTACGTCGAGGACGCGAAGGCGCGCGTCGCGGCCGCCGAGTGGTCGAAGGCCGAAACGGTCACCGTTGCGCTCTCCGAGTTCCGGTTTACGCCGCAAGAGCTGGAGTTCCGAAAGGGCGCTCCCTACCGCCTCCGCATCGAGAACCGGGGGAAGCTCAGCCACACTTTCGATGCCGAGGGGTTCTTCGCCGCCATCGCCGTGCAGAAGGTGCGCTCGGGCGGCAGCGAGACCGCGTTGCCGTACGTCAAGAGGCTCGTCGTGGCTAGCGAGGAGGCGACGGACCTCTACTTCGTCGCGGTGACGCCCGGGACGTACGATCTCGAGTGCTCGGTGCCCCTCCACGACACCTTCGGGATGACGGGCAGGATTGTAATTCGCTGAGCGCGCCGCCGGCTGGCCGCCGAATTACCCGTGATACCCCGGGCTCTCAAACGCCGAGTCGGGCGGCGATCCACTTCGCCGTGGCGAGCAGGCGCGCGTCCTCGCCCGGCCGGGCCACGAGCTGAACTCCGACCGGCATGCCGGTCGGCCCGCGGGCGAAGGGAATCGTCACGCAGGGGACGTGCAGCAGGGTCCAGACCCGGTTGAAGGTCGCATCGCCGGTCCACTCGAGCCCCTCCGGGGCCTCGCCCGCGGCGCTGGCGGTGAGCAGCACGTCGTTGCCGTCGAACGCCTCGGCCAAGCGCGCGCGGCAATCCCGGGCCAGCCTCGTGGCGCTCTCGTAGGTCTCGATCGAGGCGGCCGCGCCCTTGTCGAGCTGGGCGCGCATGCGCGCGCTCAACCGTTCCGCGTGGTTTTCCCGTTCCCAGGCCAGGGCCTGTGCCGCCTCGACCGCCATGATCGTCGTATGCGCATCGGCGAGCCCAGCGAAAGCGTCGGGCAGGCTAATCTCGGCGACCGTTGCCCCCGCCTGGCCGAGCCGCGCGCCGGCGGTCTCGACGGCCTCGACCGTCGCCGGCTCGGCGTGGGACCATTCGTGCGTGCGGGCCAGCCCAACGCGGGGCGCCGCGCCCGACCATGGCGGAATCTTGGCTGGCGCCCGGCCCGAAAGCGCCGCCCCGAACCAGGCGATGTCGTCGAGGTTGCGCGCGAAGCAGCCGAGGGTGTCGAGCCCGGCGGCGAGCGGCTTTACCCCCGCGAGATCGTAGGTCCCGAAGGTCGGCTTGTAGCCGTAGACGCCGCAGTACGACGCCGGACGAATGATCGAGCCGCCGGTCTGGGTGCCGAAGGCAAGCGGCACCATGAAGTCGGCGACCGCGGCGGCCGAGCCGCTCGACGAGCCGCCCGGGGTTCGGCCCGGATTGTGCGGGTTGCGCGTTTGGATGTAGGGGTGGCGGAAAGCGAATTCCGTGGCCACCGTCTTGCCCAGAACCACCCCGCCCGCCGCGCGGACCCGGACGACGCAGTCCGCGTCCGCCGCGGGCCGGTTCCCCCGGTAGATCGGCGAGCCGTACTCGGTCGGCATGTCGGCGGTGTCGATGATGTCCTTGACGCCCACCGGCACGCCGTGGAGCGGCCCCGCCGGGCCGCGGGCATCGCAGGCGCGGGCCTGCTCCAGCGCGGCCCCGGGATCGAGGTGGGCCCAGGCCCCGACCTCTTCCTCGCGCGCCTCGATGCGCGCCAGGCAGGCCTCCGCCAGGGCCACGGCGGTGAGCCGCCCCCCGGCAATCAAGGCCGCCGCCTCGCGCGCGCCCAACTTCGATGGGTCCATCGGCAC
>JADFMW010000145.1 GCA_022563655.1 Pseudomonadota bacterium | reverse complement strand
CTTGTCGCTGCAGATGTCCACCGCCTCGAGGCTGCCGACCAGCGCGAAGGCGCCGCGCTCGGCCAGCCGCTCGCGCATCGCGGCCAGGATCGGCAGGTCGTCGTCGCGGCCCGGCACGATCAGGGCGGGGCGCTCGGCCTCGACGACCTCGAGCAAGCGTTCCTCGAAAGCCTCGCGCTGCGCCACCGGCGGCGCCAGCCAGGCGCTGTCGCAGCCGAAAACTCCGGCATCGAAGGCCACCGAGTTCACGCCGACGACGTACCAGGGCGCCTCCGAGCGCCGCAGCGCGGCCAGGATCGCATGGCCGACACCGCTGCCGACGCTGGTTACGAGCAACTTTCGGGTCATGTCTGTTTCAACGTTTTACTTGGGCGGCAGCAGGCGATGCCGGCTAAGCATGACCAACGCCTTTTTCCTCGCCGATCTCTGCCGATAGTGCCGAACCTCCGGCATCGTTGATGTCGGCAATCTCGACCTTGGCACCTGCCTGGACGAAGGCCCGCGCCGCCGCAGCTCCGATGCCCGAGGCTCCGCCGGCGATGATCGCGACCCGTCCTTCCAAAGCTACCATGTCCAAAGGCCCTCCAATTGCTCCGGCGCCGGGCTCAGCTCGGCCGATCGCCCTCGACCGTCAGGCGATGCATGCACCGCCGCGCGCCGGAATAGTCGTTGATCGCGTAATGCTGGGTCGAGCGGTTGTCCCAGAAGGCGAGCGAGCCCGCCCGCCAGCGGAACCGGCACGTGAATTCCGGCCGGGTGATCTGCCGGCTCAGGTAATCAATCAGAGGCCGGCTTTCCTCGACGCTCATATCCTTGAAGCGGACGGTGTGCTGACGGCTGAGATAGAGCGCCTTGCGCCCGGTCTCGGGATGGGTTCGGACCACGGGATGCTCCGCGACCATCGCCGCGACCTTGTCCAGGTTGGTCGTCTACATGCCGGTATATCCCTTGGACAGATTGCGCCGCCCGCCGGCCAGCGTCAGCGCGGCGCTGTTGACCCCGACCAGGCCCTTGATCAGATCCTTCATGCCGTCGGACAAGCTCTCGTAGGCCAAGTGGGCATTGGCGAAGAGCGTATCGCCGCCGGCGCGCGGCACTTCGTGGGCATAGAGCATGGTGCCGAGCGGCGGCCGTTCGAGATAGGCGGTGTCCGAATGCCAGGCGCCGCCGAAGTTCTTGACATCGGTTTCGGTCTTCAGGATCTCCAAGACCTCGGGCGCCTCCGCCAGACCCTCGACGAAGGGATAAATGTTGAGCGGGCCGAAGCGCCGCCCGAAGTCGCTCAGCTGTCCCGGCGTCAGGTTTTGGTCGCGGAAGAAGATCACCTGGTGATCGAGATAGGCCCGGTGGATCTCGTCAAAGGCCTGGTTGGTCAGCTCTTGCGACAGCTCGACTCCGAATATTTCGGCACCGAGGGCGTCGGCGAGCGGCTTTACCTCGATCGTCTGATAGCTCACGGCACTGCCTCGCGTCCCCGCTCTCGTCTGATCACGAACTAGGGCCGTTCCGCTTTGATCTGAATCGCTTGACCATCCCGCTCGCCCACCCGTCCAGCCAATGCCATGATACCGTGTCTGGTCGAACCAAGCCACCCACTCCCCCGGCCCAACCACCCCAGGGGTACCCTCATCGGGTGGTTGCTTGGGTCCGCCCTATATCGGGCGGATTCGGCGATGGGAAACCCTGCCCAATGGTCCTTTCACGCGCTGAGTGCGCACCCGAAGGGAATACCGAATGGTTACGTGCACGATGTCCGCAATGGGCGATACCGGACTTCGAAAGGCCCGCCCAATCCCCAACCGCAACCCACTTCATGACCGCGCGCCCCAGGATATTCCCGCTGCCACCCGTAAGCCTTTCCTGTTCGCCTTGGCCGGTTTCAATTGGCTGGCCGCGCGAGGGTCGTGGTCGAACTTGATCGAGTGGCAACGGCCATCTTGATCTCGATCAGGGCCGCCGCCGGCCGCGCCGCTTACGCTCGGTGATCGGGATAGTTTTTGCGGGCGAGATCGGCCGGGACGCATCGCCCGATCGTCGCGAGATCGACCCGAGCATCGGCGCTGAGTGATCGCCTGGGCTACGTCGCGGACGCGCTCGATCTGCGCGGAGGCGACGGCATCGCCCTCCTCGACGGCGTCCTCGAGAGCGGCAACCAGAAGAGCGTTGCCGGCGAGACCGTTAGCAAGCTCGCGGGCGTTCAGTCGGTCGTGAACCACATTCGGATCGTGCCGCCCAGCAGGCTGGCGATGCGCACGCTTCACCTGTAGCGAAGACGGAGCGTTGCAACCTGCCGTGTGAGGGCGGCGCAGCGCGAGTTCGCGGCGAGGGAGCGGCGCGTGAGACCGCCGGATCCATCGCCGGCGCGCCGGTGCGCGCTCTGCCCGTGGTTAACGAAGTGTTGACGGTGAGCCGGTACGATGGCCGCGAGGCAGCCTTGATGCTGGAGGGCAAGTGCTGATGACCGCCGTTCGACTCCTGCATCCAGAAAGCAGGCCGGTGGGCCTCGCTCGAGAATCGCCGTTCGAGACTCGAGCGGAGACAAAGAGTATGGCGCTGGACGCGACGAGGGCCGATCTGGTCGTCGGCATCGTCGGCGCCGGGGCGATGGGGCGCGGCATCGCCCAGATCGCCGCGACCGCGGGCATTCGCGTGCCGCTCTATGACGTGCGCCAGGAGACGACCGGCGAGGCCGCCGCGTTCGTGAAAAAGAAGCTCTGGCGGGCGGTTGAAAAAGGACGAATGGACGAGGCCGCCGCCAAGGAGGCATGGAATCGCATCGAACCCGTCGGGGCGTTGCAGGCATTCGCGCCCTGTCACGTGGTCATCGAGTCGATCGTCGAGGATCTCGAGGTCAAGCAGAACTTGTTTCGCCGGCTGGAGGAAATCGTCGAGCGCAACTGCATCCTTGCCACCAACACCTCGTCGCTGTCGGTGACCGCCATCGCATCGGCGTGTCGGCGGGCCGGCCGGGTCGGGGGCATGCATTTCTTCAGTCCCGTTCCCTCGGTATGGCTGGTGGAGGTGGTCTCCGGCATGCTCACCGAGCCCTGGGTGGGCGAGTCGCTGAGCGGACTCGCTGGCCGGATGGGGCGTCACCCGGTGATGGTCGCGGACACGCCGGGCTTCATCGTCAACCACGCCGACCGAGGGTACAGCACCGAAGCGCTGCGCATCGTCGATGAAGGCGTCGCCTCCTTCGCCGATGTCGACCGCATCATGTGCGACGCCGTCGGATTCCGAATGGGGCCGTTCCAGGTATTCGACCTGATCGGCCTCGATGTTTCCCAACTGGCGACCGAGTCCATCTACCATCAGTATTTCGAAGAGCCGCGTTACCGGCCTTCGCCCTTCGCCCGGAACCGCATGGCGGCCGAGCTGTTCGGGCGCAAGACCGGTCAGGGGTTCTATCGCTACGAGGACGCCACGGCCGACATGCCGGCCGAGGCCCCGGCGCCCGAGGCGCGGCCCGCAAGCGTGTGGCTGAGCCCGGCCGAGCCCGGCGGCCACGCCATCCTCTCGAAGCTCTTGGCAACCCTGGACGCGCCCCTGGAAAGCGGCGACAGGCCCTCGGCCCAAGCCCTCTGCCTGGTCACGCCGTTGGGCGATGACGCGACGACGACGGCGCTTGCGCAGGCGCTCGACCCGAAGCGCACCGTGGCGGTCGACACCCTGTTCGGGCTCGGTCGGCGACGCACGCTGATGGCCCCGCCGGTGATCGATCCCGAGTGCATCGCCGCCGCGCGCGGCCTGCTCGGCAGCGACGGCGTGCCCGTTACGATGATCAACGACAGTCCCGGGTTCGTCGCCCAGCGCATCGTCGCCATGATCGTCAACGTCGGCTGCGACATGGCGCAGCAGCGCATCGCCTCGCCCCAGGATATCGATCTCGCGGTCAAGCTCGGGCTGGCCTATCCCCACGGCCCCTTGACCTTCGGCGACGAGCTGGGGGCCGCGCGCGTCTTCGACATCCTCGCCGCCATGCAACGCTTCTACGGCGACCCCCGCTACCGCCCGAGCCCGTGGCTTACGCGCCGGGCGAAGCTCGGCGCCACGTTGCTGACGCCGGAGTATCAGGCCGGCTGAGAGGCGCCGGGCGCGTTCTTCGGCGCCGCCATCGCCGCGGACCTCACGGCCCGTGGCACGGCCGAGCGTCGCCGGCCTCCTCGGCCGAATACCCCAACTTCTCGTCAAGTTCCCGCACCGCGGCGACGGCCCACTCGGGCGGCGCGCCGGGCGGGAGCATCGTCCCGTCCGCAAAAACGGTCGTGGACACCAGCTTGCAATCTTCCGGTCTCGCGACCTTTGCGGCATCGCTGCCGGCCGCACCGCCCACCGCGATCGTCACGGCGGGCGTGCGGATCACATAAGAACCCTTGGCCAGCTTGCCCGACTGGAACCGGAACACGCCCTTGTCCGTGGTCATCGCGAACTTGCCGAGCGCCGGGTCGGGGTCGAACACGAAGCGGTCGAGGATCAGCCGCGCGTTCGGACCAAGGGCAACCTTGGTGTCGTCGAGAAAGACGATCTCCGAGGCGCTCGAGTCGGCGGTCTCTATGACCTCGTTCCGCCGGACGCGTTCGCCCCGCGCGAGTCGGCGAACGTCGCCGTCGAGCGCGCCGGTCACCTTCTCGACGACGATCGTCGCGCTGCCAATGTCCTCGCCGGCAAGGACCGGCGCCGCATCGCCCGCGAGCAGCACCGTGGCGGCCAACAAAATCGCACCCGCCGGATAGAGAAGCGATGCGGCCAGGCCCGCGTGCGCCAGAGTTTGCCGACGACCGACCTCGGTTTCAGCGCCGCCGGGGGGGCGGTCCACCCCTCCCGATTCGTCCATTTCCATGCCCTTCCCCGATCTCCTCGTTGGTGAGCGGTCCCGGTTCCCGAACCAGGAACGCGTGCTTGGCGTGCTTACGCGTGACGAGATCGGTCAAGGTGGACAAATATCGCGCGCCGGCATGTGACGGCGGTCACATCTCCCGCATAAATCCCTGTCACATATACGATAATCGCGCCGATTCAGGGATTTTCAGATCGCGGCCACAACCACCGCGATCAATGTGGCGGACCAGCCCTTCTCAAGAGGCGCCGGCCATGGGGCTCGGGCATTCGCCCGGTCGGCGCCCACACACCCCCCAGCCTCCTCACAGTCCCCCGCACAGTTACCCTTGCCGGGCCTCCTCAGGGCTGCCCGAGTCGGACTGCGCGGTGGTCGTAGTGCCCCGCCTGCCGTTGACTTCTATGCCTCGTAGGCCGACCTGTTGGGAAAGGAACCACGGAAGGCTTACAAGGAGACGAACGTGGAGAAGATGTCGAAGCCGCCCGGATGGGGGACCGACAGCCTCACGGCGTTCTTAGAAGACTCGTACCTTCAGCAACTTGCCACGTTCGCGCATATGAATGATGAGTTCCAGGCCCTGATCAGGGTCGACAACTGGTTCGTGCGGGTAAGGGGCGACAGCCCCAGGCTGCCCAGTACGCCGCCCACAATTCTCCTCGTGCGCTCCCACTCGGCGTACATTGCGGCTTGCGAGAGCGCGGCGGCAGGCCGGGTGGTCGAGGCATTCGTACAGAACCGAGTATGTCTTGAATGCGCGGCTTACTCGCTGCACATCCACAAGAACCCTAAGTCGGGCGCGACGTGGCTGGAGCGGGTCACACACCCGGAGGCTACGGTCGCAGAGAAAAAGATGGCTGGGAACGCCGTGAGGAAGGAGTTTGCGGTCAAGAAAATCAGGTCCACAATCAGGAATGTAAAGGAGGTGGGGCGGTGGCTTGAGAAGAATTTTGTCGGGTTGTATGAGCTGGCCATTGAATTTGGCGCTCATCCGAACCCGCAATCTGCCATGAGCAGTCTCGTCCCTTTGGAGGACAATACGGGGATCCGCCTCATCACCCGTCACTGCGGTGACACAGCGCACAAATTCGCGCTAGCTTCAACAGCCGAGTCTGGGATATGTGCCTTGCAAGTCCTTCAAGAGGCATTCCGCAAGCAGTTCAAGGGTTCAGGCGTTAGCGCCGATCTGCGTAAATACAGCGGGCCTCCTGATCGTTAATGGCCGCTACTGACTGGGCCGGTCAGGGATCCGCTGGTCCCAATCCTTCGCCACTGACCGCTTCCCCGGTTGTCCGCCGCGTTGGCGTGTTTTCTCATCGTCCGCTGTGTTGCTCGTGTCGTTACGTGCGTTGAGGTAAGCTGTCTCAACTATGGGGAGGCGCGCACCATGAAGTGCATTGCACTTGCCGTGGCGCTGGTCGTGTCATTGGCGGCACCTGCATGGGCAGGCCTTGACGAAGAACTTGCTGCCGCTGGCAAACTTGCTGCCGCTGCACTTGCTGCCGCTGCCAAGCGCGGCGACTACGATACTGCCTTCCGGGGGTTCAAATCGGCTGCCGAGCAGGGTGACGCCGGCGCCCAGTTCAGTCTCGGGTTCATGTACACCACGGGCCAGGGCGTGCCCCAGGACTATGCCGAGGCGGTGAAGTGGTATCGCCGCGCTGCCGAACAGGGTCTTGCCCACGCGCAGTTGATGCTCGTAGTCATGTACAACGAGGGCCAGGGCGTGCCGCAGGATTATGCCGAAGCCGCGAAGTGGGCGCGCCTCGCCGCCGAACAGGGCCATGCCTACGCACAGTTTAGCCTCGGCGACATGTACGGCGAGGGCCAGGGCATCCCTCAGGACTACGTGCAGGCTCACCTGTGGTACAACCTTGCAGCGGCGCAAGGTATCGACACTGCCCGGAAATACCGCGACATAATTGCGGAAAAAATGACCCCCGCCCAGATCGCCGAGGCCCAACGGCTGGCGCGCGAGTGGAAGCCGAAGAAGGAGTGAGCCGCCTAACTACCTTCGCCCTTGCCCCCACCTTGCTGCCGGCCCTCGCCCTCGCCGACATCATCGGCCGCATCGCGGCGGCTTGCTGCGCCGCCCACGGCGGCGT
>JADFMW010000004.1 GCA_022563655.1 Pseudomonadota bacterium | reverse complement strand
CTGATGAACACGTCGTCCCGGCCATCACCGTCGTAGTCCGCCACGGTGGCGGCAAAGCCCGGCGCCAACTGCGCCTCCGGCCCGGCCCTGATGGCGGAGATGGGTCGCGTGATATCCACGCTTATATCCAGTGGTCGCATACCCAGACCCAGGCGCACCATCCGGTTCCTCGTAAACGTGGAGGGCCACGGAACCAAGAACTACATACACAACCACCCTTCGGAAATCGAGCGCACCGTGGTGGTGATAGCGTTGGACAGCGTGGGTCACAACCAGCCCAAGAGCAAGTCAGCCCTTCTCTACTACCACTCACCAGACTCGGTGCCCACGTTCATAAACGACTATTACATCGGTCTCATGGATGCGACGCCCAAGGAGACCAGGTGGGTCTTCAGCCACGGGGACAGGATACCCTTCGTCAATTTCACCGACCTTCCATACACCCCGTGGAGCGACAACAAGTACTACCCGGTGTTCGGGGTGCCGGCGCCGCTGCTGATGTCCTGGCCGGACCTGTACTTCCACACCCAGCTCCTCACCGCCGACAACCTGGATCCGGCGGTCTTTAACCGTTGCGGCGTGACGACGACGCTGGCGGCGCTGGAGCTGGCGAGCGCGGGGCCGATCGAGGCGGTTGAGATGATGCGGAATGTGGCGAACCGCAGCCTGTTCCGGCTGGGCCGAATCGCATTGAACACTTCAGCGACCTCAGATGTGCGGGTAGCGGGCCGGCGCCTGCACCACATCGCCGGCCGTGACCGTCTCGCCGTCGAGTCGGCGATGGTGCTGGCCAGTCCTTCGGAACATACCCAGCACCCCGAGCTTGCCGCGACCAGGGACGCGCTACAGGCCCAGATCGGCGAGCGTCTGGAGCAGATATCGGGCTGGCTTCCTCAGGTTCAGGGTGAGCAACGTTTCCCGGACGGAGACGTCGTGCCCCGACGTCTGGAGGAGCGCGACCCACCAGGCCTGGCTGGCACCCCCTACTGGGACCTGCACCAGATGGCCGAGGAGATGAACGCTCGGGACCCGAAAATGAGGTACGACTCCCTGCGGATTATCGGCGATGAAATATGGAACTTCGCCGATGGCGAGCGCAGCGTGAACCAGATCGCCGACGCGGTGGGCGCCGGGGGCGAGGCGCGGACTTGCTGAGGCAGGTCCCGGCCGAACCTAGCCGTATTTCTTGACCGCCCGCTCGATGGCCGGTCCGGCCGTTCGCTTCCACGTCTCACCAAAAACTATACACTGTCCCCAGTTATCTCGCGTGCTTCTCGTAGGTGATGGTCTCGAACTTCAGGCCGAGCTCGCGGGCGCGGCGGAACCCCGCGTCGAGCTCGCCGGAGGTGGGGCGGCGGGCGAGTTGCTCGTAGCGATCCTGGTACTTCGGGTTGCACGGATCGCAGAAGTTGTCGGGGTGGTACTGGTCCATGATGTTGACCGGGGCGCCGGGCATGTGCTCGGCGATCCAGTCGAGAATCGGATAGGTGCAGCACTCGACGTGGTTCGGCATCACCAGGTGGCGGATCGTGAAGTCTTCCCCCCAATCGTGGATCAGGGCGAGGTATTCCGTGACCGTCTCCCAGTACCGCGGCGTGCGCGACAGCGTGACCGCGCAGCGCCCGGGCCCGAACTTGAGGTCGGGCAGCCAGACGTCCATCAGGAACCGAAGGATCTTCATCGCCTCGTCCGACATGTAGAAGTTGCTGTTCCACAGCATCGGCGCGTTGAACTCGCCTTGGTAGGCGCCCGAATCCAGCCTTACGTCGGACAACGGCAGATAGTCGCTCTTGACCGGCAGGGCCTTCGTCAGGTCGTCGCGGGTGGGGCGCCCGAGCCCGCCGCCGAGCCCGCCGCCGAGCAGGGCGATGGCCTCGACGATGGTGTGCAGGTGGATCGTCACCTCGCCGCCCACCCAGTTGACGTTGTGGCAGCCTTCCATGCGCAGCAGCCACGCCATCGTCGCCAGCGTCCGGGCGTCGGTCACCGTGCCGTTATCCTTGTCGGTGCTGATGTCGCCGTTCTGGCAGAAGGCGCAGCGCATGTTGCACGAGGTGAAGAAGATGGTCCCCGAGCCGCGCAGGCCGCGGTAGACCAGCTCCTCGCCGTGATGGTGAAAGTAGGTGCTCACGCGGGTGTCCGACGCCAGCTTGCAGGCGCCGAGCTTACCTCCCGCGCTGCGGTCGACCCGGCAGTCCCAGCGGCAGAAGTTGCAATGGGTGAGCATTCGCCGGGCCAGCTCGCAACACAGGTCGAGCAGACTGGCGCCCGCGGGCGCGGAGCCGAGCGCCTCGCCGTCATCCCGGATGCACCGCAGCCGTTCCAGGAAGAGCGCCGTCAGCCGGTCGAGCTCGCGCCACAGCGCGTCCTCGGGCGCATCGTCCAGCGCTACCGCGACGGGGATCGTGCCGGCAATGCGAAACTTGGCCGGTTTGCGGTTGCTCGCGACGTCGCGGTACCAGCCGAGCGATTGCGCGAGGGCCGCATCCTGCCACACCCAGAGTTGGTCGAAGGTTTCCATCGCCGAGCCACCGCTCTCTTCCATCATACCATGTAGGGCTATCATACCATGTAGGGCGCCCGGCCCGGTCCATGCAACCTGGCCGGCCTCGGCGGGCTTGGGCTCGTGGCGATCGCTGCTATGATCGGGCGCCGCGGCGGACCATGGCGCACCGCCGCAAGGCGCGACGTGACCCCGGAGAAGGCCGTGCCCCGGAAGCAACGCGAATTCGGGCGGGAGACGCTGCGGGCCGCCGCCAGCCTCGTCGCGCCGATCCACTTCGCGCCCAGGGATGGCGCCGGCAACACCGCCATCAACAACGGCACGATCTTCTTTCTCGATTTGGGCCAAGGTCCGTTCGGCGTGACCGCCGACCACGTCTTGCGCGCGTTCCTCAACCGCAAGCGGGCCGAACCCGGGCTGCGCTGCCAGATCGCCGAGCTGCCGTTCGAGCCCGAGGACCGGCTCATCGACCGCGACGACTACAGGGACATCGCCACGTTCCGGATCGAGGCGGACGAGCTCGCGCGGCTTGGCAATGCCGTCCACCGGCCGCGCTACCGCTGGCCGCCCAAGCCGCCGGAGCGCGGCCAGGGGGTGTTGTTCGCCGGCTACCCGGGGTGCGAGCGCCGGCTGGTCGGCCGGCGCAAGGTCGAGTTCGGCATCTGTCTGGCGGCGCCGGTGGCCACCGCCATCAACGATCGGGCGGTCATCTGCCAGTTCGAGCGCGCGCACTGGATCGACGCCTTCGGCTCGGCGCCGCCGCCCGAGAACCGGTTTCTCGGCGGCCTCAGCGGCGCGCCGCTGTGGACCGTGTCCGGGCGCGGCGGCAAGGCCGCCTGGCGGCTCGGCGGCGTGATCTCCGCGTTCAGCCAGAACTGGGACCTTCTGTTCGCCAAGCACGCCGCGTGCATCCTTCCCGACGGGCGCCTGACCACGCGGCTGCCCGGCGGCGCGTGATGCTGCCCGGCTTTGCCGCAGCGTTTCGGGAATGGGGTCAGGTCTTGCATTGCCACATCCCGGTTATGCATACTGAGTCAGAATACTCAGTCAGATGGCCCCGCTACCGGTAAATGTGGCAATGCAAGACCTGACCCCGAATGTGCCAATGTGCCAAATGTGTAGGCGGGGGACGGCGTGACGAGGAGCGCGGCAAGCGAGGCCGATACGGCGGTCGCGGCGTTGCGCGAGATGATCGCGGCGGGGCGGCGCTACGTGGTCTCTTTACCGGCGCCGGCCTCAGAACTGCTCTGTTTAACGCCGTGACCCGAAGTGTACACGGCGCCCAGGTCGTGCCGGGCAGAGGCATGTCCTTGCTCGGCGGACAAGCGAAGCCATTTGATGACCTCCGCATAGTTCTGCTCTACATGGTAATACATGCCGCCAAGGTTGTATTG
The DNA here is from genome assembly GCA_022563655.1 of Pseudomonadota bacterium. GTDB lineage: Bacteria > Pseudomonadota > Alphaproteobacteria > JAAXGF01 > JAAXGF01 > JADFMW01. Next base: position 25,469 of record JADFMW010000004.1, on the reverse strand, counting down.
GGCGTTGGCATCGCCCTCATCAGCCAGCGGCTTCCACTCGCGGTAGGCAGCGGCGTAGTCGCCCCGTTCGAAGGCGTCTACCCCAGTGTCAATGTCCCCCAGAGCTGGCGCGGTCAATCCGAGGAGTAGTGCCGCTGCGAGTGCGATGCGCCTCATGGTGCGCGCCTCCCTTAAGAGCGTATGCGGTTCGCTTATCTGATCAAACTCATCAACGCCTCGGCCATCTCTATTGCCTCGTTGATTGCAGTCTATTTCCGCTCCCGTCTGGCTTTCGCCTCATGATCCATGAAAAAGGTGTACTTGTCGCCCACGCGGAAGAACTGGCCCCGCTTGAGTTCCGCCTTCGTGTATCGGGTCCGGTGATCCTGAAGCACTTTCTCAGGAACCCGCTTGAGCTTCACTGGTTTGGCGAACGGGTACCGCAGCAAACCTATCTCAAGCGGCGACACCCGAGAAACGAGCTTCGCTGCCCTCTCGTCGATTGCCTTCGCCAGTTCGTGAGGAACCTCAGGTCCAAACCCGTAATTGTTGTCGCTTTTCCCCATCACCAAACCATCGCCTGAAATTACGACCAGAACGAACGCTTGCCAACATGTCGTTTGCGAAGCCATTCCAACCGACATTTGCAACACATTTTACAGTGCCCGCCTCCCCTGCGGTTGAGTCCGCGTACCCCGACGCGCGGAACCGGGCGAGTCGCCGGTTCGCGGCCCCGTCCCGCGCGCCATGATTGTCCTTCGCCGCGCGGTTCCTTAAACTCGACGCTCGAGAAGCCTTTCCGACACGCGAGCATGGACGGGGGGACGGCGTGACGAGGAACGCGGCAAGCGAGGCCGATACGGCGGTCGCGGCGTTGCGCGAGATGATCGCGGCGGGGCGGCGCTGCGTGGTCTTTACCGGCGCCGGCATCAGCACCGAATCGGGCATCCCCGATTTCCGCAGCCCCGGCGGCATCTGGAGCCGGTACCAGCCGGTGGAGTTCCAGGATTTCCTGCGCTCGGAAGAGATGCGGCGCGAGTCCTGGCGGCGCAAGTTCGCCACCCACGGCATGGTGGCAGAGGCCGAGCCCAGCCGCGGGCACCGCGCCGTCGCCGAGCTGGTGCGGCGCGGCAAGGTCGCGAGCGTGATCACCCAGAACATCGACGGCCTGCACCAGCGCTCGGGCGTGCCCGAGGACCGCGTCATCGAGCTGCACGGCAACACGACCTACGCGCGCTGCCTCGAATGCGGCGAGCGCCACGAGCTGGCGCCGATCAGGGACGCGTTCATGGCCGACGAGACGTTGCCGGCGTGCCGCGTCTGCGACGGCCTGGTCAAGGCGGCGACCATCTCGTTCGGCCAGCAGATGCCCGAAGACGAGATGCGCCGCGCCGAGGAGGAAACGCTGGCGTGCGATCTGTTCCTGGCCGTCGGATCGTCGCTCGTGGTCTACCCGGCGGCGGGCTTCCCGGCGCTGGCGAAGCAGACCGGCGCCCGCCTGGCGATCCTCAACCGCGAACCGACCGAGCTCGATAGCCTGGCCGACCTCGTGCTCAACCGCGAGATCGGCCCGACGCTGGGCGCCGCCGTCGGCGTCGAGTAGCGCATGCTCGGGTAGTCCATACTGGGCAAATCCACCATCCGCCATGGCGCAACATCAGGCCCATGGCGCAACATCAGCCCCATGGCAACATCAGGCGAAGCAAGGGAAAAGGACATGAACGCTGAGCAACTGCGGGCGCTGCAGGCGCCGCTCAAGGCGCGCTATCGCGAAGACCCGGCCGCCGCGGTGGTCACGCTCACGGCCGACGGAACCCTCGGCGAGGATGGCATCACGTGCTCGGTCGCGACCGGCACGGCGCTGGTCGAGGCCGGCCTGCATCCGGCGACCGGCGGCGACGGCCTCTCGGCGTGCTCGGGCGACATGCTGCTCGAGGCGCTGGTCGCCTGCGCCGGCGTCACCTTGAGGGCGGTCGCCACCGCGCTCGGCGTGCCGGTCGCGGGCGGCACCGTGCACGCCGCGGGCGATTTGGACTTCCGCGGCACGCTGGGGGTCGAAAAGGAGACCCCGGTCGGGTTCAAGGACATCCGGCTGCGCTTCGACCTCGACAGCGACGCCACGCCGGAGCAGCTCGAGACGCTGATCAAGCTGACCGAGCGCTACTGCGTCGTCTATCAGACGCTCCGCGCACCGCCCGACGTCGCGATCTCGCACCGGGTGGTTCGGGCGTAGGCCGGAGCATCGGGCGCGAAATTCCGCCAGGGCCGCGCCGGCGAGAGCGTGGCGGTCTTGCCGATGCGCCGAGCGCTACCGCGGCTCGAGCGCTTCCGGGTGCTTCTTCTTCAGGCGTTGCGCCGTGGCGGCGGCGTCGAACGCATCTTCCGAGACCTCGGCTTGCATGACGACGGTGAGCGTGGCGCTCGCCTGAAGCCACGCCGAGCGGTAAGCGAGCCCATAATCGTGGATGCCGTGGAAGCCGAACTGGTGGTAGTGATGAAAGCCGTAATGCGGGATCCAGGGCCCCTCGTCGATGATCTCGACCTCGACGTCGGTGCGGCGGTCCTCGACCGTAAACGCAGCGAACTCGTGCTCCTTGGCGAGCTCGGCGGCGCGCCAGAGCGCGAGGTCGTAAGCGAGGTTGCGCGCCGATTCCATGTCAACCTCCCGCTTCTCCCTGTCGAGCCAGGTGCGGACGCTGGGACCGACGTAGGCGACCTCGTAGCGGTTCTCGGAGAGCGGGAGCTCGCTGTAGCCGTAGTGGCCGCCCTCCTCGAGCGGCGACATCAGAGGCAGCTTTGGTCCCGTTTGACAGGCGGCAAGCGCGCCGAAAACCACGAGGGCGATCGTTGCCCGCCTGGCGAATGCACCGGTTGGCATCATGATCTCACACGTTGACCGCTCATGGCGCTATCGAGTAATTTGGCTTGAACTCCATCTCGCTGCAAGCGCATGTACCGCTCGTTCCTCATCGCCGGTCTGATTCTGCTGCAATCCGCCGCCGCGGCCGACAGCGCCGCCGCGCAGGGTGTCGACCCTTACCAGGCGGCGCGCTGCGAGCAGTCGTTCAAGTACCGCGACTACGCCGGGGCGCGCGAAATCTGCTACCCGCTCGCCGATGCCGGTCTGGCGGAGGCGCAGTACATACTCGGCGTCATGCTTCAGAACGGCCACGGCGTCGTGCGCAATCCCTCGGATGCGGCGCAATGGTACACCAACGCGGCCAAGCAAGGCCATACCGAGGCCCAGTTCAACCTCGGCTCGATGTATCGTGACGGCAGCGGCGTGTGGCAGGACTACGTCGAAGCCTATGCCTGGCTCGACGTGGCCGCCGCGTCTGGGCACGCCGATGCCGCCTCGGCGCGCGACCTCGTCGTGCGGAACTTGACCCCGCCGCGACTCGCCGACGCCAAGCAGCGCGCCGCCGACCTGAGCCAGAGCATCCAGAGCGCGCGGGCGCCGAGTTACGCCGCCGAGGCCCCTCCCGAGGGCGCCCCCGGCGCCGCGCCCGAGGACGACGCGCGCGTACAGGAGATCGTCGACCGCTTGCGCGCCATCGTCACCCAGGCCGAACGCGAGCGCAGCGCGGACGTGACCCTGCTTCAGGACCTCCGCAACCTGGTGAACGACTACTACTGGCCGTGGCGCGTGGCATTGCTGGACGACGACTTCCGCGACGGCGACTTTACCGTCAATCCCGAGTGGGCCGTCGCCAACGGAGACTTCCGCGTCGAGCCGCGGGCCGGCTTGCGCAGCCGGTTCACGCCGCCCGCGCCGCCCGCGGCCAGCGCTCCCAAACCGAAAGCCCGCAACCAGGATCTGGCGACACGCCTGTTCGGCGCGATCATGTCCGAGGTCACGCGCGAGCCCGAGAGTCGCCAGCCGGAGACTCGCCAGCCGGCCCTTCCGACGCAGGCCGAAATCCACACCACCCTCGACATCACCAACGCCTTCGCGATCACGATCGAGCTGACCTCGCTCGGCGCGGCGGCGCGCAACGGCGCCATTCAGTTTGGGCCGTACCAGGGATATCAGCGCGAGACCGGATACCGGATCGAGTACAAATCTGGCCCGCAGCCGGTGCTGCAGCTTTTGCGCGTCTTTCCCAGCGCGTCGTCGGTGATCGAGATCGCCAACCTCGAGTCGGGATTCGAGGATGGCCAGCCGCACACCATCGAGTGGCGGCGCGACCTGGAGGGCGGGATGGCCGTGATCGTCGACGGCAACGAGGTGATGCGCACCACGGATCGCGCTCTCCGCGAGCGGTTCAACGGCTTCACCCTGATCAATCTGGGTGGCGACTACGGATTCCGGCGCGTCGCCGTCTCGGGCACCGCAGAATAACCCTTTCGCGCGTCGTAACGCGGCTTACTCGGCGGCGGGCGTCCAGTCGCGCGCCAGCGCCTTGGCCGCGGCTATGTGTTCGGGGCTCAAGCTGAGGGCAAGACCGGCCAGCGCGGCGGCGGCGAACTCGTCGCCCTGCCGCGCCGCCAGGGTGTACCACAGATAAGACAGCACCAAGTCGCGCGGCACGCCTTCGCCGCGGGCGTAGAGATAGCCGAGCAGGTACTGCGCGTCGGCGTCGCCGCGCTCGGCAACGGCCTTGGCCTCGTCGAAGGAGCTTTCGTAGTCGCCCTGGTCGTAGGCCTCGATGGCGGCGGGAAAGTCGGCCGGGGCGGGCGCCGCACAGGCGGCGGCGAGGACGGCGGCAAGCGCGAAACGTCTCATGGCTGCGGTCTCCCCTCGGCAACCGCGCTCGGCGGCACGGCAACCGAGCCTCGATCATTGCCATGAAATAGATAGCGCTCGATCGTTATCATGCGAGTCTCACTCCCTCGTCGGCCAAGCGGCCGACCCTCGGCAACGTGGCACGGAGCCGAATAAGGTGGTTTGATAGCTCGCTAGCGCAATTCTAATTTGCGTGTAGTCGGGAACTCGGCGATTCTGCTTGGCGGGCGCGCCCGCTCGCGTGTTGTCTGGCCGGCGCGACGCCGCGCACCTCGAGCGATGGTGCGGCAATCGAGACGAGAGGGTCGAATGAACAAGCGCGCAACCGGCCGTGCGACAGGCCGTGCGACAGGCCGTGCGACAGGCCGTGCGACAGGCCATGCGACAGGCCATGCGACAGGCCCCACGCCGCCGCCCCCGGAAGGCGAAAGCAACCTCTCGCCGCGGCGCCAAGCCTGGGGAGGAGCGGGCCTCGACGCCGCCACCCGCGCCCTTCTCGACGAAGACTCGCGCTATTTCCTGCACCAATCGCTGTCGACGCCCTGCCTCGACGTCGTGCGCAAGGCCGAGGGCATCTGGATCGAGGACATGGCCGGGCGGCGCTACATGGACTTTCACGGCAACAACGTTCATCACATCGGTTACGGCCATCCGCGGCTTGTCGCGGCGCTGAAACGGCAGCTCGACGAGCTTCCCTTCGCGCCGCGGCGCTTCACCGCCGAGCCGGCGATCGCGCTGGCCCGCAAACTGGTGGAGATCACGCCCGAGCCGCTCGGCAAGGTGCTGTTCGCGCCGTCGGGCTCCGACGCCATCGAGATCGCGCTGAAAATTGCCCGCGCGGCGACCGGCCGCTTCAAGACGGTGTCGTTCTGGGACTCGTTCCACGGCGCCGGCTTCGGCGGCGCGAGCGTGGGCGGCGAGGCGACGTTCCGCTCGGGCGCAATCGGCCCTTTGCTGCCCGGCACCGAGCACGTCGCGCCCTACACGTGTTACCGCTGCCCATACGGATACAAGGACATCGACGGCAAGCCCGATCTCGATGTCTGCCACATGACGTGCGCCGGATTCGTTGGCTACGTGCTCGAGCGGGAGGGCGACGTCGCCGCGGTGGTCGCCGAGCCGATGCGCGCGGTGCCTTACTTTCCCCCGCCTGGGTTTTGGCGCGAGGTGCGAAAGGCGTGCGACCGCCACGGCACGCTCTTGATCTTCGACGAGATTCCCAGCGGCCTGGGCAAGACGGGGCGCATGTTCGCCTGCGAGCACGTCGACGCGGTGCCCGACATTCTGGTCCTCGGCAAGGCGCTCGGCGGCGCCGCCGTGCCGCTCGCGGCGGTGGTCGCGCGGCCCGAGCTCGACGTTTCCGGCGACCGGGCAATCGGGCATTACACGCACGAGAAGAATCCCGTGTTGTGCCGGGCGGGGCTGACCACGATCGAGATCATCGAGGACGAGGGGTTGGTTGACAACGCACGCACGGTCGGCGCGCGCGCGCTCGAGCGGCTAAACGAGATGCGCCGGCGCCACCCGCTGATCGGCGACGTGCGCGGCCTGGGGCTCATGCTGGGCGTCGAGCTGGTCGCCGACCGCGAGGCTAAGACGCCCGCCAACGAGGCGGCCGAGGCGGTGCTCTACCGGGCGCTCGAAGGCGGCCTGAGCTTCAAGCTCTCGATGGGAAACGTGATCGCGCTCACGCCGCCGCTCATCGTCACCGCCGCCGAAATGGACACGGCGCTCGATATCCTCGATGAGTCGCTGGCCGCTGAGGAGACGACGCGAAGCTGAGTCCGAGGATCGGGCAGTGGGCGGCGGGCTGGACAGAGGCGCCGCGCGCGCAATACCGTGGAGGGCAAGGCAATTCCAGGGCCACGTGAGGGAACGTGAAACGCACCGCTATCTTCCGTAAGACGAGGGAGCTTGAATCGCAGATCGACGAGTTCTGCGACAAGGTCGACCAGGGCGCGCTGGCGTTCAAGATCGGCATCCAATCGTATCTCGACGGCGACGTCGACGCGTTCGAGGAAAAGCTGCGCCAGGTGAACGAGCTCGAAAGCCGGGGCGACACCCTGCGCCGCGAGGTCGAGCGCAAGCTCTATAGCCAGACGCTGATACCCGAGTCCCGCGGCGACGTGCTTGGCCTGCTCGAGAACATGGACCAGATTCTCAACGAATGCGAAGGCTCGATGTGGCAGTTCGCCATCGAGAAGCCCGTGATCCCGGCGGAATTCAGAAACGATTTCAGCAAAATTACCGACTGCGCGGTGCAATCGGTCGGCGCCCTGGTCGCGGCGTCGCGCGCGTTCTTTCGCGACATCGACTCGGTGAGCGGCCACGTACACAAGGTCATGTTCTTCGAGAAGGAGGCCGACAAGGTCAGCACCAAGCTCAAGATCGCGATCTTCTCGAGCGATCTCGACCTCAGCCGCAAGAACCAGTTGCGCAGCTTCGTCGAGCACATCGACAACATCGCCGATACCGCCGAGGACGTCGCCGACCGCCTCGCCATCTACACCATCAAGCGTTCGTTCTGAGAGCCGCGGCGGGCGGAGGGCTCGGGCCATGGATCCCGCCGTGCTCCTGTTCCTGTCGAGCGGGCTTTTTCTCGGCTGGTCGCTCGGCGCCAACGACGCCGCGAACGTGTTCGGCACCGCGGTCGGCACGCGCATGGTGCGATTCACCACCGCGGCGATCATTTGCGGCGTGTTCGTCGTCCTTGGCGCGATGATCAGCGGCGCCGGTCCGGCGCACACGCTGGGCAAGCTGGGCTCGATCAACGCCCTCCCGGGCGCTTTCATGGCGGCGCTGTCGGCGGCGCTGACCGTGTACCTGATGACCAAGGCCGGGCTTCCGGTGTCGACGACGCAGGCGATCGTCGGCGCGATCGTCGGCTGGAACCTGTTCTCAGGCTCACTCACCGATACCGCCACGCTCGTCACCCTGATCTTGACCTGGGTGATCTGCCCGGTGCTTGCCGCCGTTATCGCCGCCGGGCTGTACAAGGCGATCACGGCCGGTCTGCGCAAGGCCAAGCTGCACCTCCTCAGGCTCGACGCCTACACCCGCGCCGCGCTGATGCTGGCCGGGGCGTTCGGGGCGTACAGCCTGGGCGCCAACAACATCGCCAACGTGATGGGAGTGTTCGTCCCGGTCTCGCCGTTCACCGCGTTCAGCCTCGGCGGCGGCGTCACGGTGTCGCCGGTGCAGCAGCTGTTCCTGCTCGGCGCCATCGCCATCGCCGTCGGCGTCTTCACCTATTCCAAGGGCGTGATGATGACCATCGGACGCGACCTGGCAACGTTGTCGCCGATCGCCGCCTTCGTCGTGGTGCTGGCGCACTCGATCGTGTTGTTCCTGTTCGCCTCGCAGGGGCTCGAACACCTGCTGGCGCGCGCCGGCCTGCCCACCATACCGTTGGTTCCGGTGTCGAGCTCGCAGGCGGTGGTCGGCGCCATCATCGGCATCGGCCTGCTTAAAGGTGGCGCGGGAATCCGCGGCCGCCTGCTCGGCGGCATTGCCTTGAGTTGGTTGGCGACTCCGGCCATCGCCGGGCTGGTCTGCTTCATTGCCCTGTTTTTCCTGCAGAACGTGTTCAGTCAGCAGGTCTACCGCCCGGTCGTGTACGAGCTCTCCGAAGCCGTGCTCGAGCGGATCGAGAGCGAGGGGATCGACGTCTCGTCCGTGCGCGACTTGACCGGCACGCTCCTGGTTTCCACCCCACGCTTGAGAGCGGCGTTGGAGGAGCGAGTGGATCTCACCGGCGCTGAATTGAGGGCGTTCGTCGGCTTCGCCGAGATCGACAGGATCGAGATCGACAAGAGCAAGCTCTCCCGGCTCGGCGCGGACTTGCTCATCACCGACGGCCAGCGGGCGGCGCTGGCGCGCCTGGCCGGGCGCTCCTTCAACCACCGCTGGATGCTCGACGACGCGCTGGCGCGCGCGAGCGACGAGTGGAAGGCGCGCCCCGCCACCACGGTCAACAAGCTGTTCAACCGCCGGCTCGACGAGAAGCGGCGCGCGATCCACACCCTGTTCCGGGTCGAGTAAGGCGGCGAGTGGATCGGTCTGGGGCGCCGCAATGACCGACTGCGCGACAGCAACCATACGGACGGCCACGGCGGCCGACGCGGCCGCAATCGCGAGGGTTCACGTCGAGACGTGGCGTGACGCGTACGCCGGACTGATCCCCAACCAGGTTCTGCTCAAGATGTCCCACCGCGACCACGTCGCAATGTGGTCGGCGGAGCTCGCGCGAGGACGCGGCGCGAACATGGTCATCGTCGCCCACGAGGCCCGCGCCGGCGTGGTCGGGTTCGGCAGTTGCGGCCGGGCGCGGGGGAGCGATCTGCCTTATGCGGGCGAGGTCTACACCCTCTATGTGCACCCCGACTTTCAGGAAATGGCCATCGGCAGGCGCTTGTTGGACGCGCTGTTCCACAGGTTGCTGGAGGACGGGTTTCGCTCGGCGTTGGTCTGGGTGTTGGCCGGCAACCCGGCAAGGTTTTTTTATCAAGCCATGGGCGGCACTCACGTCGCCGTGCGGACGGAACGGCTATGGGGGACCGCGCTCAAGGAGATGGCTTACGGTTGGGCCGATATAAGTCAAGCCGTGGGTCGCCCCGGCTCCCGTTCAACCGTGTGAATAGCGCCTCGTGCTTCCGGGCGCGGTGCTTCCGGGCGCGCGAGTCGATCCCGGCGCGGGTTAGGGGACGACAATGATGGTGCAGGTCTCCTTGCGGCTGTGCAGTTTGGTGCACAGGTCGGCGGCCACCGCCTCGCTCGCCAGCGGCCCGGCAACCAGGCGGTAGCCCGCCGCCGCCGCGCCCACGCCCACCTTGTCGATCTCGAAGCGGAGGTCCGAAAGCAGGTCGGGGTGGACGTCGCGCAGAGCCAACAACCATGCGCTCGCGCGCTCCCTGGTGGAGAACACGCCGAGCTGCACCCTGGCTCCGCCTACCCCTATTCCACCGAGCTTGATGCCGCCTTCCTCGAGAACACCTTGCTCGATTCCACCTTGCTCTGCCGGTTCGGCGGCCTCGGTCGGTTCGTCGGGCTCGGCCTCGACAACCACAATGTCCTCGTCCTTGAGCGCCTCCTCCTGCACCGTCGGAGCCGGTATCTTACGAGTCCGCCTCCCAACGCGACGCGCCAGTCTTGAATGGAGCTGGCGATAGAACGTGAGGTTGTGCTGCGCTATTTCCTCCGACAGGCCCTGTTTGAGCAAACCCTCGGCCGTCTCGATGTCACCCTTCATGGCGTACAGCAGCGCGAGGTTTTGACGCACCTGATTGCCCGGGCGCGGCAGCGCCGAGGCCTGCTCAAGGATTGAGATGCCCTCAGCGAGCTCGCCGGCAAGCGCCTTCGACAGCGCCAGATTGTTAAGCACGGCGATGTTCTTGGGGGAAACCTCGAGGGCGGCCCAGTAGCTCGCCTGCGCCTGAGAGTAGTTTTCCAGGAGGTCATATGCAATACCGAGGGCCGAAAGGCTCCGCCAGTCGCTGGGCGAGGCTTCGGTTACCCCGGCGAGCGTTTCGACCGCGTTGGAGGCTTCGCCCATGGCGATCTGTGCCTTGCCGAGCTCGGCGCGCAGGTCGATGCGGTCGGGGTATTGGTCCAAGGCCTCTTTCAGCAGCTTCGTCGCCTCGTCCGCCGAGCCGATATACCTGAGGTTGCGCGCGAGTCCGAGGATGGCTTCGATGTCGTTGGAATCGCGCACGTGGAGGCTGCGGTAGTAGTTGGCCGCCGCCGCGTAGTTGCTCGAGTTCTGCGACGTGGCCGCCGCCGTTCGCAGAAAGTCTCTGATCGGTTCGTCGGCAGCATCGATGGCTTCGACATCTGGTCCCCCGGGAGACTTGTCGCACGCCCAGAGAAAGGCCGAGACGGCAGCGATACAGGCGAGCCTGCTGAGAAACCGGACCATGGGCACCATAACCACCGACGACGCAGCTTCCGACCACGCAACCGCCGCCCGCCAGATGTCCTTGTTCGGACGTACTGTAAGTGAAGAAAACGGGGCTGCGAGGCGACTATATCGGCGAGTCAGAAACCGATCAAGAGCAACGGCGGCGTACCTTTCGGCGGTCATGCGGCGCCGTCCCTGCACTGCGTTGTCGCGGACGCCGTGCCCGAGGCGCGCTCGGACGCCTATGCAACAACATCTGTTCTTCTTAGTGAAACGCGGTTATGCTAGAATTAAATTTACAGTTCCTATCGCCGCCGCGAGTCGCGGTCGTGGCGGTCTGTGTAGAGCGGGTAGACAAACACATCTATCCGGCATCGCCGTTCGGAGGAGAGAAATGCGCCGTTACCTAGCCGCCATCGCTGTCTTCGCGTTGTTCGGTACGCTGCCCGCCGCCGCTGCCGAGATCATGAACGTTATCGTCGACAAGACGCAGATCGTGCGCTTGAACAGGGACGCGAGCGTCGTGATGATCGCCAACCCGAACATTGCCGACGTGGCTGTCGAATCACCGCGCTTGATCTTCGTCATCGGTCGAAAGCCGGGTGAGACGAACCTTTACATTCTTGACGGCAACGGCCGGCAACTGCTGTACAAGGATTTGGTCGTGCAAGCGAACCCGGAGCGACATGTGACGGTGCACCGCGCAACCAAGGAAGTCACGTTCAGCTGCGCGCCGCGCTGCGCCCAGGTCGTCACGCCGGGCGCCGCCGACGCCAAGAAGGCAGGCGGCGCCGGCAAGGCGGGCGGGAAGTAGCCGCGCCAAGCGCCGGCCGCGGCGCCGAAGACACATTTTCTCAACGCTCTTCGGCCCAGGGTTTGCCAACACGTCCTCGATCGGTGGCTCGATCGCTGGCTCGATCGGTGGCTCGATCGCTGGCGGCCGGCCCGGCGGATGGCGCGGGCGACGGCGTCATCGCCGCATGCCGGCGAATGTGGGGCGCACGGACGAGGGCGGGGAAGGTTCCGCCCAGTCATGCCCAGTCATGCAGGGCGCCCGGCAAATTGACACCGAATCGCGCGCCGCTATGATTGCATCGAGCCTGTCACATTCGACTCCGACTGCGGCGGCCTCCCGATTCTGCCGCCGTTGTCAACGGCCAACCTCGGCTCGACGATAGCTCTCGCGAATCGTCTCCCGGAAAGCCGCAGATGAACGTGCTCCTGGTTTCCGACAATCTCCTCTTCTCGCGCTTGGTGAAGAAGAAGCTCGAGAGTTGGGGCCATGAGACCGCCGTCGAAACGACGGGCACGGACGCATACGAGCGGATCAAAAAAGAGCCGTTTCGTGTTGTTATCACCGGTTGGGACCTCAAGGGCATGTCGGGCCCGCAACTGTGTAAGCGCATTCGCGCGCTGAACCGCAGCCAATACACCTACCTCATCATTTACACGTCGCGGTCCGACAAGGACAGCATGATGGCGGGGCTCGAGGCCGGCACCGACGACTACCTGACCCGTCCCTACAACGCGGTCGAGCTCAAGCTGCGGTTCGCAAACTGCGAGCGGCTGCTCAACCTCGAGGACGAGCTGCGCGAGGGCGCCGGCACCGACGCGGCGACCGGCGTCGTCAACGGCGCAAGCTTTCGCCATTTCTTCCGCATCATCCTGGCCGAGACCCGGAGGGCGGAGAGCACGGGCACCTTGATGTTCGTCCGGGTCAACAGGTATCGGGATATTTTCTCGGAGTACGGGTATGGCCCGGCGCTAAAGCTGATGGTCGAAATCTCCAAGGCGCTGAACCGCTCGATCCGCGCCAGCGACTTGGTCGCCCGGTTGTCGGACGACGAATTCTGCCTGCTGTTGCAGCGCACCCACTGGGATCTATGCATTCGGGTCGCCGAAAAGGTCACCTCCCAGATGCAGAACATGTCGATCATCGTCAACGACACCGAGCTGCGCCCGGACGTGAGCATTGCGAGCCTGAATTATCCGGTGGAAAAGCTGTCGGCCGACGACATCCTCGCGCTGCCCGACCGCATCCCCTACCAGCCTTAACGCGAGGCCGCGGCGGCCGCGGCGCGTCGTTCCGCACCGGGCCCTCGGCACGGCCCGTCCAGCGCTACGAGCCCGCCCCGTTGGGCGCGGCGGGCCCCGGCGTGCGGCGCGGCGGCACTCAACCGATCCTCGGGTTGCTCGGCGCTGCGCGAGGCGTGCGCACGGGCGCTCAAGAAGCCTCGTGCGCGGTTTCGAGGCGGTTGAAGAGCCGGCTCAATGGACTTCACTCTGCCCTAGATATTGTGTTACGTTACTCATGGCACACATGTCCTTGGGGGGTGCAGATGAGCATTGTGTTCGCCGCGGTCTTCGCCCGCGTCTCGGCGGCGGTCGCCTTTGGCAGTTGCGCGAGCGCGCTTTGCGCGCCGGCTGGCGGCGGATCGGGCCGCGGGGCTCTCGCCCAGGGGGCCGGAAGATGAAATTCACCATCAAAGGCCGGATCACGCTGGTGGTCGGGCTTCTGCTCTTCCTCTTCCTCGCGGCGAGCGCCGTCTCGTACCTGCTTACGAATCGCATCGAAGACAAGGTGTCGCACTTGGCCTGGGTAGACAATCCGCGCCGAGACGCGGTGGTGGAGATGGAATTCCGGCTCGCCGAGATCACCAGGACGGTGTTGGCCTACGCGGCTCACCGCGAAGCTTCGGACCTGGCGCGCGTCCGGCGCTCGGAAGCCGAGTTCGGCCGCGCGGCACTGGCCTTCATGCGCCTGGCAACGAGCGACAGGGAACGGCGTCTGGGCGAAGCGGTCATCGCAGCGTTCGAGCAACTCAGGGCGCTGAGCGCCAAGATCATCGCCGTCACCAATCGCGAACACGCCAAGCTCGCGCCCGTGCGGGCGAAGATGGATGCGATCGACGCGGCGGTCGCGGCGAAGATCGGACGGCCCACCGATCGCGGCGATCCCGCTGCGACGGACAAGTTCGAGGCGCTGCTCGGCATGGGCGCCGGCATCGCCGCGAGCATCGGCGCCCTGGAGACGTATCTGGCCTCGCGCGAAGCCGGCGTTGGCATGCTGGCGGAGATGTCCGAAGCCGCCTTCAACCGCTCTGCGGCGCGCTACCGCGAGACGGGCCTGACCCGCGAAGAGCAGGCATGGTTCGCCAAGCTCAGCGACGACTTCGCGGCGGCAACGCGGTCCAGCGGCGGGGTCATGGAGCTTGACGATCGCAAGCGCGATCTGCTGACAAGCTTCGGCATCCAGCGCCAGCGCATGGAGGAGTTGCTCAGCGACCGCCTCGTTCCCCTGATCGGCGCGGCGCGGGCGCGGGCGCAACAGAGCATCGACGACTCGATCTCCACCTCCCTGGTGTACCTACTCGCGATGACCGCCCTCGGCATGCTCGCGCTTGGCGGCACGGCAGCGTTGCTGACGAAACGCATCGTGCGGCCAATTCTCGACGTCGCGGCCGGCGCGGACGCCATCGGCGGCGGCAAGCTCGAGCACCGTATCGAGATCGAATCGGACGACGAGATCGGGGAGTTGGCGAGCTCCATCAATCGAATGGCGGAAAATCGCCAGCAGGCCGAGGAAGCGCTCCGCGAGATGGCGCATCACGACGCCCTCACCGATCTGCCCAACCGCACCCTGTTCCAGGTCCGGCTGGTCGAGGCTCTGGATTACGCGCGCCGCATCAACCGCATGGTGGCGATCCACTTGCTCGATCTCGACCGCTTCAAGGACATCAACGACACGCTCGGCCATCTGGCCGGCGACATGCTGCTGCAGCAGGTCTCCGAGCGGCTCACGAACTGCCTGCGCAAGTCCGACACCGTGGCCCGCCTGGGCGGCGACGAGTTCGCCATCATCCAGACCAACCTGCTCTATCACAAGGACATCGCGGTCCTAGCCGAGCGGATGAACGAAACCCTTGCCGCGCCCTTCGAGATCGACGGCGAGAGCGTCTACACGGGCACCAGCATCGGCACCACGATCTTTCCCGACGACGGCACCGAGGGCGAAAAGCTTCTCAAGAACGCCGACCTCGCGCTTTACCGGGCCAAGCAGGAAGGGCGCAACACGTATCAGCTCTACGACCCACAGATGAACGCCGAGATCCAGGCGCGCAAGGCGCTGGAGCAGGACCTCCGCCAAGCGTTGGAACACGACGCCTTCTTCCTCAACTACCAGCCGCAGCTCGAGCTTTCGAGCGGCCGGATCGTCGGCATCGAGGCGCTGGTGCGCTGGCGCCACCCCGAGCGCGGCATGGTCTCGCCCGATGAGTTTATTCCCGTGGCCGAGCAGTCGGGGCTGATCAGTCGCTTGACCGAGGGCGTGCTGCGCGGCGCCTGCAAGCAGGCCAAGGCTTGGCAAGACGCCGGCCTGCCCCGGCTCAGGATGTCCGTCAACCTCTCGCCCTCGGATTTCAAGCGCAAGGACATCGTCCTCATGGTCAGCGAGATCCTCGAGGAATGCCGCCTCGACCCCGAGTGGCTGGAACTCGAGATCACCGAGGGCATGGTGATGTCGGGCGCCGAATCGGTCGTCGCCACCCTCGACGAGCTGCACGCGCTCGGGATCGAGCTCGCCATCGACGACTTCGGCACCGGCTTCTCGTCGATGAGCTATTTGAAGCAGTTCCCGGTCGATCGGCTCAAGATCGACCAGACGTTCGTGCGCGACCTCCTCAACAACAAGGAAGACGCCAGCATCACCAACGTCATCATCAATCTAGGGCACAGCCTTGGCCTCAAGGTCATCGCCGAGGGCGTCGAGAGCGAAGAGCAGCTCGCGTTCCTGCGCGAGCGCAATTGCGACGAGGCGCAGGGCTATTGCATCAGCCGCCCGCTCGACGCCGAGGCGTTCGCCGCGTTTATCAGCACTCACTCGCCGGACGCGGCGCATGCCGGCATGATGGCGGTTGCCCTGAACTGAGGGCCCGGCGCGCCGTCCTCAGAGCTGGTGAATCATGAGGTCCGAGGTGGTCCGGCCTCGTGGCATCGGCCGCGATCGAGGACAGCGATTGACCATGACGGTGGATTGGACGTGACCGCGATGCGCCCTACGATCGGCATCGCGGACCCTGACGGCGGGGTCGTCTAGAGAAGCTGCGGCTCGGGTTGAGGGCGCCGCGGCGCCGCGCGCTCCCCCGACGTCAACGAACGCTCCCGGATGGCCATGCATCCTAGTGAATCGCGGCACGCGTTCCTTCGAATGCGCCGCCGAAATGTACTGAGCATGTAAAATTTCTCTAAAATACAATTAAAACTGTAATTCTTCAATCAAACTTTTTTGTTGACAAACTATTAATGATGTGCAAAGTAATAATCCTCGTGCTGTGAATTCAAAAACATTTTATCTTCTTTTATAGGAAAACTGATCCTTTATTCGTTTCACCATAGAACGCAAAAAAGTTTTGAAGTTGTACAGTAACCGTTTAATCTCAAGCATGGAAGGAGGACACAATGTTGGGTCTATATGTCAATCTGTCTGAGAAGATTCGGAAGTTCGCCGCGGACAAGTCCGGCGTCACGGCCATCGAGTACGGCCTGATCGCCGCCGGCATCGCC
This sequence comes from Pseudomonadota bacterium, assembly GCA_022563655.1. Lineage (GTDB taxonomy): Bacteria > Pseudomonadota > Alphaproteobacteria > JAAXGF01 > JAAXGF01 > JADFMW01. Next base: position 9,306 of record JADFMW010000004.1, on the reverse strand, counting down.
GTTGCGATCATCACCGCGGTCGGCTTGCTCGGCGACGAGCTTTCCGACATGTTCGATGACGTAACGGCAGCCATCTAAGATCTGGCGGTAACAAGATAATCGATCCGAGACGAAGCCACGCCGCCTTGGCGAACCCCCTCCCAAGGCGGTGGGCTTCGGTGCCCAGTTCAGGGAGGCACCACACGGTGGTCCGTGGCGATCCCGCCAACAGTTCGGCGGGACCGCCGCGGGCTGCCGATAACACGTACTTCGGTCCTACATTGCCGTTATGCAACGGCCGGCACATGATTTTACTGAATATTCGCGCAAATTGTGATCACCGTCACATGCACGCGCGGAAAGATGACGTATCTCATGTCCATAGTTTGGCGAAAAAGACTTGGCCGCTCACTCCGCGTTGAGAACGGAGGACGGCTCGAGAACGTTGAACCTGGGGAGGATGGTGCGGTGGTACACGACGGGCGGAGTCCCTTTGCGGACGGCCTCGTCAATGAGGCGGGGAAGAGGCCTGCACCGCGTTTCGCCAGGGGTGTCTCGCCGGCGGTGTGGCATCTCCCTGCGCCTTCTCTCGCGCCTTTCCTGAAGAATCCCGAATTGGCGACGATCGCGAGGACGGCGCCGGCCGCTGTGTTTGCCGGCGACGAGATCGGCGGTACGTCGCTCGCCGTCAAGACGGCCGGCTAGACGGAGGACCGAGCGATGAAATTCGGTATTGCCGGACGGATATCGCTGGTGGTCGGGCTTCTGCTCTTTCTGTTCTTCGTTACCAGCGCCGTCTCCTACGTCCTTACGAAACGGATCGAGGGCGATCTGTCGCGCCTGGCCGGCGTGGACGATCTCCGTCGCGACGCCGTGACCGATATGGAATTCCGGCTCGCCGAGGTGGCGGGGACGGTGTTCGCTTACGTGGTCGACGGCAAGCACATCAACAAGATCCGTGCCCGTCAGGCTGGAGCCGAGTTCGACCGCGCGGCAAGGACCTTCATGCGCCTAGCCGCGACCGACGATGAAATTCGTCTGGGCGAAGAGGCCATTGCGGCGTTCGAGCGATTCAGAGCGGTTGGCGCCGAGATCATCGCCCTTAGCGATCGCAAGACTGCGCGCCGCGCGCCGGTGCCAGGGCAAGCGCCCGTGAACGATGCGGCGCCCGCGGCGGCGAATCAGGGGTCCGTGGATCGCGCCGATCCCATCGCCGGTGGAGAGATCGGTGCCCACCCCGGCATCGCCGCCGATCTCCCCGGCGACATTGGCTCGCTTGAATCCCTTCTGGTCTCACGCAAGCGCGGCGCCACCGAGAGGATGCGCGCGGCCGAAGCCGCCTTCGATCCGTCGGCGACGCGCTATCGGGAAATCGGACTCGCCGGCGCAACGCAAGCCTCGCTCGCCAGGCCAAGCGATGGCTTCGCGGCGCGGTCGGAAGCCACCGGTGCCGTCACCGACGCGACCGACCGGAAGCGCGAGCTGCTGGCGGAGTTCGATAGCCAGCGCGGGTGGCTAGAGGGGCTGCTCGGCGCCCAGATCGTTCCTCTGGTCCGCGCGGCGCGGGTCAGGACTCAGGAGAGCGCCAGTTTCTCGACCCACACCATCACCCTGTACATTCTCGTGATGACCGGCTTCGGCGTCGTCATCGGCGGCGGCGGAGCACTGGTGCTGGCTAGGCGCGTCGTGCGCCCCATCAGGGAGCTCACGGCCGGCGCCGAAGACATCGGCAACGGCAGGCGCATGCGCCGCGTCGCGGTCGAGTCGGACGACGAGATCGGCGAGTTGGCGGACTCGATGATCCGAATGGCCCGAATGGCCGAGACCCGCCAGCAGACAGAGCAGGCGCTGCGCGAGATGGCGCATCACGATGCGCTCACCAAGCTGCCGAACCGAGTCCTGTTCCAGATCCGCCTGGTCGAGGCAATGGACAACGCCCGCCGCGTCGATCGCATGGTGGCGCTGCACCTCCTCGATCTCGACAGCTTCAAGGACGTCAACGACACGCTCGGCCACCGCGCGGGCGACATGTTGCTGCAACAGGTCTCCGAGCGCCTGAAGGGTTGCCTGCGCAAGTCCGATACCGTGGCGCGTCTGGGCGGCGACGAGTTCGCCATCATTCAGACCAACCTGACCGACGAGAACGACATCTCGGCCCTGGCCCAGCGGCTGACCGGCACTCTCGCCACGGCCTTCGAGATCGACGGCGAGAGCGTCTACACGGGCACCAGCATCGGCATCACCGTCTTTCCGCATGACGATTGCGAGGTCGACAAGCTTCTCAAGAACGCCGATCTCGCTCTTTACCGGGCCAAGCGGGAGGGCGGCAGCTCGTATCAGCTTTACGATCCCCAGATGAACGCCGAGATCCAGTCCCGCAAGGCGATCGAGCAAGACCTTCGTCTGGCGCTGGAAAGGGGCGAGTTGTTCATCGAATATCAACCGCAGATCGACATTTCGAGCGGCCGTATCATCGGCGCCGAGGCGCTGTCGCGCTGGCGCCACCCCGAGCGCGGCATGGTCCCGCCGGATGAGTTTATTCCCGTGGCCGAGCAGTCGGGGCTGATCAGTCGCCTGACCGAGGGCGTGCTGCGCGGCGCCTGCAAGCAGGCCAAGGCTTGGCAAGACGCCGGCCTGGCCGGGCTCAGGGTCTCCGTCAACCTCTCGCCCTCGGATTTCAAGCGCAAGGACGTCGTCCCCATGGTGACCAAGATTCTCGAGCAAAGCGGCCTCGATCCCGAGTGGCTGGAACTCGAGATCACCGAGGGCATGGTGATGTCGGGCGCCGAATCGGTCATCGCCAAGCTCGAGGAACTGCACGCCCTCGGCATCCAGCTTGCCATCGACGACTTCGGCACCGGCTTTTCGTCGATGAGCTATTTGAAGCGGTTTCCGGTCGACCGGCTCAAGATCGACCAGACGTTCGTGCGCGACATCCTCGACACCAAGGAGGATGCGAGCATCACGACCGTCATCATCAACCTCGGGCACAGCCTAGGCCTCAAGGTCGTCGCCGAGGGCGTCGAGGACGAGGCGCAGTACGAGTTTCTGCGCCAGCGGAATTGCAACGAGGCCCAGGGCTATTGCATCAGCCGCCCGCTCGACGCCGAGGCGTTCGTCGAGTTCGTCAGAAATCACGTGCCGCGCGAGGCGCCCCCCCGCACCTTGAGGATCGCCTGACGCCCACGGCGCTGCGCGCCCACCGGGCGCGACTGTCAGAGCGCTTGGGTGGAGGAGATCCTGGAGGATGCGAACGACGGTAAGTCAAACCCGTCGGGCAAACCGGGAATGATTTGCAACAGCAAGAACTCGTGCCGCATGCCGGTCAGGCTCAAGGTCACGACCGGGGTGACGACACCGGGATTCGTGGCCTTGTCGATGCCGGCCGTCGCGCTGTAGGTGATGCTCACGTTTTGCGGCTGGATATCGGAAAAGATGTCCTGCATCTTGTCGTACAGGAGCGTGAACGTGGTGCTCGCGTCCCCTTGCACCGCGCCTCCCGTGCAGGTCACGCCGCCGCCAGAGCCGGTGCAAACGACCGTCCCATCGTTCGCCAGGGTGTCGAGTGCCGCCAGCGGGGGATTGATCACGAGGTCGCGCACGGCCCGCCGCGTCGCCTCGCCGGCCCTCTGATAGTCGGACAGGATCAAGCCGAATTCGAGCGTTCCCATGGTGAACAGCACCAGCGCCGGCACCAGGAAGGCGAACTCGATCGCCACCTGGCCGCGGGCGTGGCGCCAGAACCGGCGAAGCAGGCGCTCCGCTTTAATTGCCGACGCGCGCTTGTTCATGGGCCGTGGTGATCATGAGGTCGTCCAGTCCGATCATGGATATCAGACCAGGAAGCAGCGGTTGGTACGGCACCGTCGCCTCGAGTCGGAAAACCGGCAGGTTGACGACGCCGCCCGAGTTGAAGGTGTCGGACGTAACCACCAGGCTGGCGCCGGCTTCCCCCCAGCCGGGCACGAGGTACGGCGGATCGCCCGCCACGTTGCCGGTCATGACCATGTTTTTGATGCGTTTCTCCTGGGCGCCGGTGAGCGGAAAGTCGCTGCGCGCCGCCAGCATGGCGCCGGCGCGCAGGCCCTTCTCGACCGCGTTGGCCTGCGCCAGTACCCGGCCGTACTCGATCACGCCGACCAGCACGAGCAGGAACAGCGGAATGCACAGCGCGAACTCGATGGCCGCGACGCCGCTGCGCTCGCGCAGTATGCTAATCAACGAGCCGGACATTGGAGATAAGCGAGTCGTAAGTTGTGGTGGACCGCATACGCACGATCTCGACCACGATGGGCGACCGGTTCGCGGGCGGCGGCCCGACGGCTTCGGTGACGAAGACGTCGGCGATTTCCATGTCATACGTATTGATGTTGAAGTTTCCCCTTATGCCCAACTTCTCGCATTGCACGATCGCGGCCTTCATCATGCGGCGCAGCGGATCGACCGTCGGGTCGCCTACGTAGCCATCGGGAACGATCGACACCCCGCTACCGTTATACATCGTAAAGTCCTCAGGAAGATCGGCATACGCGGGGGCGGGGTATATCGTCTCGCCGGTCGTGGCGTTGCTGGCGAAGCCCACGCCGAGCTCGTAAAGGTAGATTTGGTATCGCGTGGCGTAGGCCATGTCATCGGGTAGCCCACCGGGGTAGTCGGGGTGGTAATCATCCCAGTACTGTTTTCGGTCCCAGTGGCCGTCGCCGAGCATGTCGAGCACCTCGGTTTCGAACCCGTCATCCCGCGGATAGTCCATGATATTCGGCGCCATGGGATAGTCCGGCCCCAGCGCCCCGTCTTCGAAGCGGTGATTGATGCCCCTGTTGACCTTTTGGAAAGTCACCCCCGTCTTGGTCGAGACCACCGTCGTCGAGCATTTGTCGGTTCCATCCGAAGCCAGGAATTCCTCGATAATCGGCGCCCCGCAATTCAGGTGCGGCGGCGGACACAACAGGCCGTAGTTGCCCGCCACCGGAGCTTGGCCCGGTTGCCTGAGCAGCATCTGTTTGCCGGCGGCATCCGCCCGGGTTACGTCGCTGGGATCGTCGTTGTCGCCGGGGTTGCAGATCAACAGAGCCGGCGGGTCGCAGATGCCGGTAGCGTTTCCCGCCATCGCCGTGGCGCCGATGTCGGTCACGGGGTCGGATGCCGTTCCCCTCAGCAGGGCGACGACGGGTTCCAACAGGAGCTTGACCGGCCTGGGCACGACCGACACCTCGACGAACCTGGCGTCGCCGTCGCCCGTCGCCGGCGTCCTGTCCTCGTCGCTGTAGAACGCGACGTCGTCGATCAGAATTTCGGAACCGCCCGACGCCGTCTGGATATCGCTTATTTGATCGGCGGCGCCCCGGGCAACGGCTTCGGCGTCGGCGCGCGCGCCGGCTTGGCCGTTGAGGTGGACGGCGGCCGCGATGGCCGCGGCGTCGGCGGTGTTTTGCGCTTGCGAGCGGACGACCGCCAGCCTGCCGACATCGAAGACGAGCATGAGCACAGCGAACAGCACCACGGCGAGGAACGCCACGTAGATGGCGACGACGCCGCCCTGATCGTTCCAGAACCCCGGCCGGCTTCGGGCGGAAACGGGTCGCCCGGCTCGGCTCGGTGGCGTACGGCTAAACATATAACGAACCACTGGCCTCACGTTACGCCTCCGTAACGGTTGCGGTCGGCTCTGATCTCTCCCTGTCAGATGTACTATAGCACATTAATCGATTAGTTGCACCTTCTTTATCGCGGGTCGATCATCGAATAGGACACGCCGTGCGGACGAACTCCTCGCGGACCAGGAGAAATCTTAATTCAGACATGTTAACAAGCGGTTACCGCCACGCAGCGAGGACCATGGCGCGGTAACGCAAGGCGCGATCGCTCGCATAACGGACGAATGTTTTACTAATAATTTCATAAAATCAAACGTGACGCCGACACGGCCGCCGGGCACGGCCGCTCGACGGCGTTTCCTGTAATCTAAGTTTAACAGATACCGTTACGCCCTTGTCAACACGATCAAGTCTCTGTGGCCGAATGGCCGACGCCAGTGCCCATCACCGCGACGTTCGTGCCGCCGCGCAACTGCTCGAGGTTGACCCGTCCTCGTAATAACTAAAGACCCGCCCTAGTAATAACGAAGACCGGTAAAATATCGATAATATTTTCCGTTAATATGAGAACCTCGAATCGATTATTTCCGCTGTCCCGCATCACCGGTGTCCAACATCGCTCGCGCGCGCGGCAGTCCGGCCGTGAGCGCCTTGGGGCCGCGCAGAGGCGCAGTTGCCTTCACGATAATCGGCGTTGGGTCGGCCCCGGCGACCCCAAGCGAAGCGTCCTGCCAAACCTGATCGTTTAAATCGTCGATTCGGCGACGATCGATCTCAGCGCCGCGCAGCCGTCTTCCGGCGGCGGCGTGGTCGCCGCTGGGGCGGTCCGCCTGGTCCAGTAGCCGCGAGGCATTTTCAGCCTCGGAGTTTCCACACGGCGGCTAAAATTCCGGCGGGCCATGGCGCGGCGCCGCGCGGCCGCTCCTGCTCCGTTTGCCACCGACGCTTGAACGCGTGCGAAGTTTTCTCGTCGCCGCCGCCGACTCGCGGCGGCGCGCATCCCATTGAAACTACGCGCTACGCGCCTTTCGCGCGGTGATAGGCGCATCGGCGGCGGGCGCCCCGTGCGGCCCGTGCGTCGCGTGTGTCGCGTGCGTCGAGGGGCGCCCACGTCCGCGAGGTCGGAAGGGGCACAGTCCCGCCGCCGCGGCGCGCCAGAACTTGATTAACACATAAAGTTTTATCCAAATATAATTAAAATACAGTAACGTTAACTAAAAAATGGCGTAACCAAAAAAATGGTTGACAAGTGGTGAATTAGTGTGAGACAAGCCTTAACAAGGTGTGAATATCAAATTGTATTTTTTATTCGCATTTGCTGCAAACACAATCAACGTTCGGGACCGTGAGCGGTTAACGAACGGCCTGTTTAGAGGAGGGCATCAAGATGGAAGACCAGAGGAAGGGCCATCTCTGTGTAGATGGCAAGACCGAGACCGGTCGCGGGCAATCCCGGGCACGGGTGGGTCGCGGCGTCTTGTATACCTATGCGACGCTCATAGTTTGGCTGATCAGCGTCGTCTACGTCGTAAGCGTGGCTCAGCCGGCGCTGGCCGCCGAAAATGTCGGCAACACGTCGGTCGTCGTCGAGAAGGTGACCGGCGAGATGGCGGGCGAAGTCCGCCGGCTCTCGCAGGGCGGAAACGTCCATCAGGACGAGGTCATCGAGACCGCGCCCGCGAGCGCGTCCGAGATCGTCTTTCGCGACGACACGAAGGTCACGCTTGGACCGAACACGCGGATGACGCTCGACCGCTTCGTGTTCGACCCCGATCCGGGGCGCGGGAAGTTCGCGATAAACACCGCCAAGGGCGTGTTCCGCTTCGTCACCGGAAACCTCGCCAAGGACTCGTATGTCATCCGCACGCCCAGCGTTACCGTCGGCGTGCGCGGCACTCAGTTCAGTGTCATGACCAATGAGGAAGGCTCCACCGCCGTGCTCCTCCAGTGTCCCCGCCGTTACCCTTGGCAGCCGGAAAAGTGGAGCCAATGGCAAGAGCAGCATACCAGCAGCATTACCCTGCAAAGCCTTAGCGGCAAAACGGTGACGCTGGATCAGTGCAACAAATGCGTCACGTTCAATCCTGATGGCACGCTCGTCGATCCCGCCATGTACGGCTCTACAGACGGTTCGTGTCCGGACTGGGCCGACGCCTTGCTCCAGCAGCTCGACGACCTCGTGGGCGTGCCCTCGAACTTCGATGACGAGAACGACGGCAACGGCCCAGGCGGCCCAGGCCCCAACGGCCCCGGCCCCAGCGCCGGCCCCGACCCAAACGGCAACGGCAACGGCAACGGCAACGGCAACGGCAACGGCGGCAGAAACAAAGGCAACCGTTCGGGTCAAGACGATGGAACCAACCCCAGTGGCAAGTTTGGCCCCAACGGTCCGAAAGATAATAACAACGGCGGACGGAACAACCCGAACGGGCCGGGCAGAGCGTAAGACGATGCCGCCGGCAACGACGTTACCGTAACGTTGCCGGGCGGCACCCGCGAAACCGACAAGCATTCCGAGAGTGGCAACATTGGCGTCAATGTTGCCACTCTTGGATTCTACGATACCCTTCCTCCACTGCCCGTCCGTTGCCTTCGCCGCGAGGCCGAGATTGCGCGCGGCTCGATCTGGCCGGGGATGCCGGAGCACATCGCCGCTTCTGGGGTTGCACGCGGCGCGTTTTGCCCCATGATAGAACCATCATAGAATGCGACCTCAGCACTTACTCGGAGAGTGGCAGCCATGTTCATCGCGACGGAAACGACGGCCGACCCGGCGACCATCAGGTTTCTGCCCGGCCGCAGCGTCACGGGGTCGGGGACCGCCGACTTCGCCGACGCCGAATCGGCGAAGCGCTCGCCGTTGGCCGAGCGGCTGTTCGCCATCGACGCGGTCGCCGCGGTTTCGCTCGGCGCCGACTTCATCACCGTCACCAAGACCGACGAAGCCGATTGGCGGGACCTCAAGGCGGCGGTACTGGCGGCGATCATGGAGCACTTCGTTGAAGGCAAGCCGGCCCTGCTTGCGGCCGCGGCGGCCGAATCGCCCGGCGAGGCCGGCGAGGACTCCGAAGTGGTCGCCCAGATCAAGGAGCTGATCGAAACCCGCATCGCCCCCGGCGTGGCCCAGAGCGGCGGCAAGATCGCCTTCCGCGGCTTCGAGGACGGCATCGTGCTGCTCGACATCGAGGGACCGGCCGTCGGCCTCAAGGACGGCATCGCGAACATGCTGCAGCATTACGTGCCCGAGGTCACCGGGGTTCGCCCGTACGAGGAGTACACGCGCCTGCAGAAGGCCGAGTTGAATACGCCCGTGGCCCTGGAGGTTCGCAAGCTCCTCGACGAACAGATCAACCCCGGCGTGGCCTCCCACGGCGGCCACATCGCGCTGATCGACGTCAAGGACGACACCGTCTTCATCCGCCTCGAAGGCGGCTGCCAGGGCTGCGGCATGGCCGACGTGACGCTCAAGCAGGGGATCGAGCAGACGATCCGCCAAACGGTCCCGTCGATCACCGCCGTCCTCGACGTGACCGATCATGCCGGCGGCTCAAACCCCTATTACCAGCCGGGCAAGGGCGGCGTGAGCCCCTTCTGAGCGGTGGGCCGCGCCGGGTCGCGGCGCGGCCGTCTTCAGTCACCCGCGAACGTGGACCGTTACGCATGCAGGTCGCCCTGATTTCAACCTACGAGCTGGGCCACCAGCCGTTCGGGCTGGCGTCGCCGGCGGCCT
>JADFMW010000144.1 GCA_022563655.1 Pseudomonadota bacterium | reverse complement strand
GCGTCAGCACCGCCGACAGCGCCAGCCCGCCGACCACCACCGAGCCGAGGCCGCGGTAGAGCTCGGAGCCGGCGCCCGGGAACAGCACCAGCGGCAGCATCCCGAACACGCTGGTCAGCGTCGACATGAAGATCGGGCGCAGGCGGTTGCGCGTCGCCTCTTGGATCGCCTCGGCCGGATCGAGGCCCTCCTCGCGGATCAGGAACAGCGTCTGGTGGACCAGCAGGATGGCGTTGTTGACGACGATGCCGATGAGGACGACAAAGCCGAGCATCGTCAGCATGTCGAGCGGCTGGAAGACGAACAGGTTGAGCGCGACCAGCCCGCCGACGCCCCCGGCGGCGGCCAGCGGCACCGAGAGGATGATGATCAGCGGGTAGACGAAGCTCTCGAACAGCACCGCCATCAACAGGTACGTGATGGCGAGCGCGACCAGCAGGAATAGCTGCATCGCCTCCCAGGTCTGGGCCAGCTTTTCGGCGGTGCCCGAGAGGCGGAGCCGGACGCCGGCGGGCAGCCCCTCGGCCTCGAGCGGGGCGATGACCTGGTCGCGCAGCGTCTCGATCGCCTCTTCGAGCGCCAGGTGCGCCGCCGGCCCGACGTCGAGCGTTACCGTGCGCACCCGCCCGCGGTGGCGGATCTCGGTGGGGCCGGCGGTCATCACGATGTCGGCGAGCGAGCTCAGCGGCAGGATCATCCCCGAGGCCGTGACCACCGGCAATTGGCCGATGCCCTGGGTGGCGGTGACAAGGTCTTGCGGGCCCTGCAGCGTGAGGTCGATGCGCCGCCCCGCGACCGTGATCTCGGCGATGCGCAGGCCCGAGTTGATGGCGTCGACGCTCAGCGCCAGGTCGGTGACGCTCATGCCGTTGTCGGCCAGGCGCAGCGGATCGGGGATGATGCGCACCTCGGGCGCGCCGAGCTCGAGCCCCGGAACCGGGCGCATCTGGTTGCCCTCGGCCAGCGGCATTGCCTCGCCGATCAAGTCGGCCGCGCGCCGGGCAACGGAGAGAATGTGCTCGAGATTGGGGCCGGAGATGTCGAGTTCGACCCTGCGCGTGCCGCTCAAGCCGCGGCCGAACAGCGACGCCTGGCTGAAGAAGGCGAAGGTGCCGGGCTCGCGGAGCGCCGCCTTTTGCAGCACCGGGATCAGCTCCCTGGCGCGCTCCGGCTCGACCGACGAGGCGCCGAGGAAGGTATGGGCGCGCCTGGCGACGAAGAAGAAGCGTTGAATCTTGGGCGGCCCGCCCGGCTCCGCCTCGGGCCCGGTTATCGACGCCATGTGGGGCTCGAGCGCCTTTTCAATATCGTCGGCGATGGCGGCGGTGGTGGCGAGATTGTAGCCGGGTGGCGGCTGCATCCTGCCGAACACCAGGTTGCGGTTGCCCTCGGGCAGGTACTCGAGCTTGGGCAGGAAGCTGTAGGTGAACACCGCGGCGGCGGCGCAGATCAGTCCGACCACCACCAGCGACATCAGCCGGCTGCGCGCCATCGCGCCGGTAAAGCCAAGGACGCCGGCCGCGAAAAGCCTGGCCGCGCCGTCGATCCCGGGCAGGGCAAGGCGCGGGCGTTCGGGCGTTGCCAGCAGCTTGGTGGCGAGCGACGGGATCACGGTCACCGCGACCACTAGCGATAAGAGCACCGCCACCGAGATCGCCACCGCGATGTCGCGGAACAGCTGCCCCACCTCGAGGTTCAAGACCATGATGGGGATGAACACCGTCACCGTGGTTAGCGCCGAGACCAGCACCGCGCCAAACACCTGCCTGGCGCCGCGGTACGCCGCCTCGAAGCGCGGAATGCCCTGCTCGCGCAAGCGGAAAATGTTCTCGAGCACGACGATCGCGGCGTCCACCACCATGCCCACGGCGAAGGCGATCCCGGCAAGCGAGATCACGTTCAGCGACCGTCCCAGCGCCGCCATGGCGACGAAGGTGCCGATCACCGTGACCGGAATCGACAGCCCGATGATCAGCGTTGCCCGCCCGGAGCGCAGGAACATGAGCAGGATGAGCGCCGCCAGTGTGCCGCCGATCCAGATGTTCTGCACCACCAAGTCGATCGCCGAGGTGATGTACTCGGTCTCGTCGTAGACCTGCTCGAATTGCAGACCGGCGTCGGCCACGGGCCCGGCCCGGAGCTCCGCCACCGCCTCGCGGATGCCCTCCATCGTATCGATCACGTTGGCCCGCGCCTCGCGGATGGTGTTGATCGCGATCGCCGCTCCGCCGAGGGAGCGGATGTGGGCGGTGGGCTCTTTGTAAGCGAAGCGGACTTCGGCGATGTCGCCCACGAAGACGCGCGCAATGCGGCCCGAGACGGGGTCGGTCTCGCTGCGCAGCGTCACCGCCCGCACGCGCTCGAGACTGTTGATCTCGGCGTCGGCGCGCACCACGTAGCGGCGCTTGCTCTCCTCGACGTCGCCGGCCGAGAGCGACACGTTGGCGGCGCGCAGGGCGACGAGCACCTGCGGCACGGTCAGGCCGTAGCGCGCCATGCGCTCGGGATCGACGACGATGCGCAGCTCGCGCTCGCGGCCGCCGTAGACGTTGACGCGGGCGACCCCGGGCACGCGCTCGAGGCGGTCTTGGACCACGTCCTGGGCGAAGTCGCCGTAGGAGCCAATATCGCGATCGTTGCCGGGGGCGCGGTTCAGGATGAACCACGCGATGGCTTGGTCCTCGGCGCCCGCCGTCCTCAGCACTGGCTCGTCAACCTCCTCGGGATAGCCGGTGACGCGGTCGAGGCGGTTGGAAACCAACAGCAGCGCTCGGTCCATGTTGTGGTCGACGTCGAACTCGAGGATGATGCGGGCGCGGCCGTCCTCGGCCCGGCCCTCCATCTCGGTCAGGCCTTCGAGGCCCTTGAGCATCTCCTCCTGGCGATTGATGATTTCGCGCTCGACCTCGGCCGGCGCGCCGCCCGCCCAGTTGGTGGTGATGGTTATGATCGGCCGGCGCACGTCGGGGGCGAGTTGGATCGGAATGGTGCCCAGCGCCAGCAAGCCGAACATGACCGTCATCACCACCGCCGCGAGCACGGCGATGGGCCGCCCGATGGCGGTGCGAATGATATCCACCTACGACGCCCCCTTGAAGCGAACCGACTGCCCCGGCCGCAGCCGTTCGTTGCCGCGCACCACCACCTGATCGCCGGGGGCCAGACCGGCTAGCACCTCGAAGCGCGCGCCGAACGCCTCGCCCAGCTCGACCGGGCGCTTTCGCGCGATGCCGTCGACGACCACGAACACCACCGCGCCAGCGGCCTCGCGGATGATCGCGTCCTTGTGCACCGAGACGACGTCGCGCTTGGGGCCGATGGGCAGGTCGAGGGCCACCGACTGGCCGTCGGCGAGTTTCTTCGCGGCGGCGCCGAATGTGGGGGCGAAGCGCACCTGTCGGGTGCGCGTCTTGGGGTTCTCCTCGACGCCGACGGCGCGCACCACGGCGCGATGGCGTGAGCCGTCGTCGAGCCTGATGCTGACCTCGACGCCGGCGTCGAGACCGGCGATCCGGTTGTACGGCACGTCCGCCTCGACTTCGAGGTCGCGGTCGTTGACCAGGGTCACCACCTCGTCGCCGACCTCGAGATATGCGCCCGCCTCGGTATGGCGCAGGGTGACGACGCCGTCGAACGACGCCCGCACCCGGGCGAGCGCGAGGTCGTCGCGGGCGAGCTTGAGGTTGGCCTTGGCGCGCAGGATACGGGCCTGGCTCTGGTCGATGAGCGACAGCGCCTCGTGAACCTCGGCCTTCGCCTCGTCGACCTTGCTCAGCGCCACCGCCACCTGCTGCCGCTGGTCGTCGTGGCGCGCCTGCGAGAATGCCGCTGATTTGCGCAAGTTTTGGAACCGCACGAGCTCCTGTTGGGCAAGCGCGTGCTGCGCCTCGGCCGTCGCGACGCGCGCCTCGGCCACGGCTTGGCGGGCTTCGGCGTTGGCGAGGCTCGCCTGTTGCTCTTTAACCTGGGCCTCGGCCAGGTCGCGCCGCCAGGCGAGGCGGCTGCGATCGATCACGGCGAGCACGTCGCCCTTGCGCACCCGGTCGCCGATGTGGACACGCATCTCGGCGACCGGGCCGCGGGTGCGCGCCGCCACCACGCCGCGCTGGCGGGCGACGAGCCGGCCGATCACGGTAAACGACTGGTACAGCGGCTGGCGCGTGACCGCGTCGACCCAGACCAGCGTCCCTTGCGCGTCCGCGCCGGCCTCCGCCGCCGCTGCCGGCGCGGCGACGAGCACGGCGATCAAGAAAGCGCCCCGAGCTAAGTGTCGCGCGTTCATGGCGGGTCGCAATCTACACCGCTACGGCGCGCCGAGCCATCCTGTTCGCGCGCCGAGCCATCCTGTTCGCGCCCCAGGCCATCCTGTTCGCGCCCCAGGCCAACCTGTTCGCACCCCTGGCCGAGGGGCGGCGCGCTGGCGTTCGCCCGTGGTTTGTGAAAGATTGCGGGCCAGGCGGCATTGTAGCCGCTTCCGCTGAGTCGCATTCGGGGCCCGCGCCGTGACGACGCTGCTTTTCAGTCATCCCGCGTGTCTCGAACACGTCCCCGGGCCGCACCATCCCGAATCGCCCGAGCGCCTGCGCGCCGTCCTCGCCGCGCTCGATGGGCCCGAGTTCGCCGGCCTCGTGCGGCGCGAGGCGCCGCGGGCCGAGCGCGCCCAGATCGAGCGCGTGCACACGGCGGCGTACGTTGAGCAGGTGCTCGCCGCGGTGCCTTCCGCGGGCTACGTCCACCTCGACCCCGACACCGTGCTGTCGCCCGCCTCGGGCGAGGCGGCGTTGCGGGCGGCCGGGGCGCTGTGCGCGGCGGTCGACGCCGTCGTCGGGGGAGAAGGCGACAACGCGTTCTGCGCCGGCCGTCCGCCGGGCCACCATGCCGAGCCCGAGCGGGCCATGGGGTTTTGCCTGTTCAACAACGTCGTCGTCGGGGCGGCGCACGCGCGCGCGGCACACGGCCTCAAGCGCGCCGCGGTGATCGACTTCGACGTGCACCACGGCAACGGCAGCCAGGCGATGATCGAGAACGACCCCGACCTGTTCTACGCCTCGACGCACCAGTGGCCGTACTACCCGGGGACCGGGGCCGCCAGCGAGCGCGGCGTCGGCAACGTCGTCAACGTGCCGCTCGCGGCGGGCAGCGGGAGCGCCGATTTTCGCCGCGCGATGGACGCCGAGGTATTGCCGGCGCTGGGCGCGTTCAAGCCAGATTTCGTGTTCATCTCGGCGGGCTTCGACGCCCATGCCGCCGATCCGCTCGCGGGCCTCCGCCTTGCCGACGACGACTTCGCCTGGGCCACGGAGGAGATCGCCAAGCTCGCCGCCGAGTGTTGCCAGGGCCGGCTGGTCTCGACCCTCGAGGGCGGCTATGACCTCGGGGCGCTGGCGGCCTCGAGCGCCGCCCACGTCCGCGCGCTGATGGCGGCCTGAACCGCGGACGCTTGTGTCGTTCGCGCGCTATGTTTACACTTCCCGCGCGATTGGAGGGGGGCAATGCCAGACAGCAAAGGTCCCGCGGACATCGCGGGCTTGAGCTTCGAGCAGGCGCTCGAGCAGCTCGAGGCCATCGTGAAAAAGCTCGAGGCCGGGCAGGGCAAGCTCGACGAGGCGATCGAGTCCTACGAGCGCGGCGCGGCGCTCAAGCGCCACTGCGAGGCCAAGCTCAAGGAGGCGCAGCAGAAGGTCGAGCGGATCGTGATGGCGAGCGACGGCACGCTGCGCGTCGAGCCGGCCGACGAAGACTGAGCCTCTCGCTTGATCGACCTAAAACGGGAGCTGCGCGAGACCGAGGCCGCCGTCAACGAAACGCTCGAGCGGCTGCTGCCCAGGCCCGAGGGGCTCGAAGGACGCGTGGTCGAGGCCATGCGCTACGCGACGCTCGCCGGCGGCAAGCGGCTGCGGCCGTTCCTCGTGGTCGCGAGCGCGCGGCTGTTCGACGTTCCCGAGCTCGCGGCCCTGCGCTGCGCGGCGGCGGTGGAGATGGTGCACACCTACTCGCTGGTGCACGACGACCTGCCGGCGATGGACGACGACGACGTTCGCCGCGGCCAGCCCACGTGTCACGTCGAGTTCGACGACGCGACCGCGATCCTCGCCGGCGACGCGCTGCTGACCCTGGCGTTCGAGACCTTGAGCGCGCCCGCCACCCACCGCGACCCGGCGGTGCGCTGCGAGCTGATTCGCGGCCTCGCCGTGGCCGGCGGGCCGGCGGGCATGGTCGGCGGCCAAACCGACGATTTGGCAAGCGAGTTTGCCGAGGGCGACCTCGACAACCTCGAATCAATTCACCGGCGCAAAACAGGGGCAATGTTTCTGGTGGCACTTCGATTGGGCGCTTCGACGGCCGCTGCGGATGCCCAGCAGCAAGCGGCTTTGGAGCAATACGGAGAAAAACTGGGGTTGGCATTTCAGATCATCGACGATCTACTCGACGTGAGCGGTCACCAGGCCGAAATTGGAAAACGCGTCAAGAAAGACACAGACCGCGGCAAGCTGACCTTTCCAGGACTTCTTGGCGTAGAGGAAAGTCGACGCCGCGCCGTGTTACTTTGCGACGACGCCTGCAAGGCTTTGGCTCCGCTTGGATCGCGGGCAAGCAGCTTGGAAGCTCTTGTTCGGTACGTTGTAGAAAGGAATCACTGATGGATACGATTCTTTCGAAGATCCAATCGCCACAGGATCTGAGCAAGTTGACGCTGCCGCAACTCGAGCGGCTTGCCGTCGAGATGCGAGAAGCCCTGTGTCATTTGGTGTCGGAACGGCCTGCGCATTTTGCTTCCAATCTCGGCGTGGTTGAACTTTGTCTGGCGCTGCATACCACGTTCGACTTCCGCCATGACCGACTAATCTGGGACACCGGACATCAGATCTATCCGCACAAAATGATTACCGGGCGGTACCCGCAGTTTGGCTCCATGCGGACCAAGGGTGGCCTGATGGGTTACCCCAATCCCGACGAAAGCCCCTACGA
>JADFMW010000143.1 GCA_022563655.1 Pseudomonadota bacterium | reverse complement strand
CTCGGGATGGGTCAGCGGCACCCCGGGGCTGAGCACCAGCGTCATCAGCTCGCTCCAGTCGCAGTTGTACAGATCGACGAGCGACACGCCCTCCCCGTCCGCCTTCGCCCGCTGGCTCTCGTCGTCGTCCCACGCCCGCACCTCGGCGCCGGCGGCGGCGAGCGCGCGCGCCGCCGCCAGTCCCGAGCGGCCCAGGCCGAAGACGGCGACGGGCAAGCCGGCGAAGGGGAACGGCTCGATCACCCCGTCACCTCAGCTTCAGCGTCGCGAGGCCCAGAAGGCCAAGGACGAAGGCGATGATCCAGAACCGGATGACGATGGTCGATTCGGCCCAGCCCTTCTGCTCGAAGTGGTGATGCAGCGGCGCCATGCGGAACACGCGGCGGCCCGTGAGCTTGAACGAAACCACCTGAACGATGACCGAGGCGGTCTCGAGCACGAACAGCCCGCCGATGATGACCAGCACCAGCTCGTGCTTGGTGATGATGCTGACCGCGCCGATGGCGCCGCCGGCGGCGAGGCTGCCGGTATCGCCCATGAACACCATCGCCGGCGGCGCGTTGAACCACAGAAAGCCGAGGCTGGCGCCGACCAGGGCGCCGCACAACACCGCCAGCTCGCCGCTTCCCGGCACCATGTGGAGCTGCAGGTAGCCGGCGAACACGGTGTTGCCGACGAGGTAGGCGATGAGCGCGAAGCACGCGGCGACGATCATGATCGGGACGATGGCGAGCCCGTCGAGACCGTCGGTCAGGTTGACCGCGTTCGAAGTGCCGACCATGACGAGCACCGCGAACGGCACGAACAGCCAGCCGAGCGAAATGAGCACGTTCTTGAAGAACGGCACCGCGAGGTGGTTGTCCAACGCGTCCGGCAGCAGCTGCGTGACCCACACGGCGGCGGCGGCGGCGATCACGACCTCGGCGGTGAGCTTGAGCCAGCCCGGGAGACCGCGGCTCGTCTGCCGGGAGACCTTGAGAAAGTCGTCGACAAAGCCGATGGCGCCGTAGCCGAGGGCGACCAGCAGCACCACCCACACGTAGGCGTTGGTGATGTCGGCCCACAGGAGGGTGGAAACGCCCAGCCCGAGCAGGATCAGGAAGCCGCCCATGGTGGGCGTACCCGCCTTGGCGACGATGTGCCCCTGGGGACCTTCGTTGCGGATCGGCTGGCCGGTGCGCTGCTTGCTGCGCAGCCAGCGGATGGCCGCCGGGCCAAAGGCGAAAATGACCATCAGCGCCGTCAGCACCGCGCCGCCGGTGCGGAAGGTGAGGTAACGGAACAGGTTGAACGGCCCGAAAGAGTCCGCCAGCGGATACAGCAGGTTGTACAGCATCGCCCGGCCTCCCCCTCGTCGCCTCTGCTATCAACCGCTGCCGGCGGCGCGCGGGCTCAACGCCCCTACGCGCGCGCGCAATGCGGACACCACCGGCGCCATGCGGGTGGCGAGCGAGCCCTTGACCATGACCACGTCGTCCGCTCCCACCGCCGCGACCACGGTGGCGACGATGTCGTCGGACTTCTCCGCGTGGCCGGCGCGCATGGCCGCGGGCAGCGCCGCGCGCAGATGCGCCATGTTGGGCCCCACGGTGAACACCAGGTCGACGCGCGCCTCGGTCAGCGCCTTCGCCAGCTCGGCGTGCAGCTTGGGGGCCGCGGGGCCGAGCTCGAGCATGTCGCCGAGCACGGCGATGCGGCGGCGACCGGGACCCGGGGTGTTGGCGCCGAGGACCTCGATGGCGGCGCGCATCGAGGCGGGGTTGGCGTTGTAGCTCTCGTCGATGACGGTGACGGCGCCGCCGTCGAGCGCCACGCGCCAGCGCGCCCCGCGCCCCGGCAGCGGCCGCACGTCCTTGAGGCGCCGCGCCGCCCGGGCGACGTCGCCGCCGGCGGCGAGAACCGCCGCGAGCACGGCCAGGCTGAGCGTCACCCAATGGCGGCCCGGGGCGCCGATCTCATACGAGATCGCTTCGCCCTCGATATCGACGACGACGGCGCTGCCTTCGGCGCCGATCTTGGCGTCGGTCAGCCGCACCATGGCGTGGGGATGGTCGCCGAAGCACACGATCTTCCGTATGCCCTGGGCGCGCGCCGCGATCGAGAGCTGCCGGTGAAAGGGGTTGTTGTTATTGAGCACGGCAGCGCCGGTCTTGCTCATGCCCTCGAATATCTCGGCCTTGGCGTCGGCGATGGCGACCAGCGAGGAAAAGAACTCCGAGTGCACCGCATCGATGGTGGTGATCACGGCGACATCGGGCCGCACCAGCCGCGCCAGCGGCGAGATCTCGCCGGGGTGGTTCATGCCGATCTCGAAGATGCCGTAATCCGCCTCGCGGGGCAGCGCGGCGAGGCTCAGCGGCACGCCCCAGTGGTTGTTGAAGCTCGCCGGGCTGGCGAAGGTCGGCGCCTGCCCCGAGAGCGCCAGCTTGAGCGCTTCCTTGGTGCCGGTCTTGCCGACGCTGCCGGTGACCGCGATGATGCGCGCCCGCGACCGCTCGCGGGCGGCCTGCGCCAAGCGGGTCAGCGCCGCCAGGGTATCATCGACGACAAGCACGGCCGCGTCTTCGCCGACGTCGTCGGGGCGGCGGGCGACGAGGGCCGCGGCGGCGCCGCGCCGGAGCGCCTTGGCGACGAAATCATGGCCGTCGAAGCGCGGCCCCTTGAGCGCGACAAACAGATCGCCCGGCCTGAGGCGCCGGCTGTCGGCCGTTATGCCCGTGCACGCCCACTCGGCGGTGGTCTTGCCATCGGTCGCGCGCGCGGCGTCGGCCGCGGTCCACATCACCGGCGCGCTCACGAGCCGTCTCCTTCGAGCGCCGCGACGGCGGCGCGGGCGAGATCGGCGTCGTTGAGCGCGATCACCTTCTTGCCGACGATCTGGCCGCGCTCGTGGCCCTTGCCGGCGATCACCAGCACGTCGCCGGCGCGCAGCTCGGCCACCGCGGCGCGGATGGCCGCCGCGCGGTCGCCGATCTCGGTCGCGCCGGGACACCCCGCCAGGACGGCGCGCCGGATCGCCGCCGCATCTTCGCCCCGCGGGTTGTCGTCGGTGACGATCGCGTGGTCGGCGAGGGTCGCCGCAATCTCGCCCATGATCGGCCGCTTGGCGCGGTCCCGCTCGCCGCCGCAGCCGAACACGACGACAAGGCGGCCCGGGGCGGGCGGGCGCAGCGCGCCGAGCACGTTCGAGAGCGCGTCGGGCTTGTGGGCGTAATCGACGTAGATCGATGCCCCACAGGGGTGACGCCCGACCAGTTCCGCCCGCCCGGGAACGGTGGCGAGCTCGGCCAGCGCCGCGAACGCCTCGCCGGCCGCGCCGCCGCCCGCCAGCACCAGGCCCACGGCGCACAGCGCGTTGAGCGCCTGGAACTCGCCGGGCAGCGGAAACGCGACCTCGCGACGCCGCCCCTCGAAGGCGACGACGAGGCGCTGGCCGTCGCCGGCGGGCGCGGCGCTGGCCAATCGCAGGTCGCTCGGCCCGCGGCCGAAGCTGAGCACGCGGTGGCGGCGCGCCCGGCACACCTCGCGCAGCCGATCGAACTCCGCCGAATCGGCGTTGAGCACCGCGCGGCCGCCGGGTTCCATGACCGTGTCGAACAGGCGCAGCTTGGCCGCGAGGTACGCCTCGGTGCTCGGGTGGTAGTCGAGGTGCTCGTGGCCCAGGTTGGTGAAGGCGGCGGCGGCGATGCGCACGCCGTCCAGGCGGCACTGGTCGAGGCCATGGCTCGAAGCCTCGATCGCCAGGTGATCGACGCCCGCCGCGGCGAGCTCGGCGAGCGTGCGGTGCAGCGCGACCGGATCGGGGGTGGTGTGGTCCAGCGAGCGCGCGACGCCCCGCCCGACGACGCCTAGGGTGCCGAGCGCCGCGGCGCGGCGGCCCATGCGCTCCCAGATCTGGCGGACGAAGGCGGTGACCGAGGTCTTGCCGTTGGTGCCGGTCACGGCGACGATGACGCGCGGCTGGGCCGGGTAGAAGCGCGCCGCCATCAGCGCCAGGCGGCGGCGCGGGTTGGCGTCGGTCAGAAGCCGCACCCGGCCTTCAGGGACATCGGCGCGCCTCCCCTCCGGGGCGAGCACGGCGACGGCGCCGCGGTCGACGGCGTCGGCGATGAAGTCGGCGCCGTCGAAGCGGCTGCCGCGCAGCGCCGCGAACAGGTAGCCCGGGCGCACTTCGCGCGAATCGGCCGTCAGGCCGCGAATATCGACGTTCCCGGCCACCACGGAGCCACCGTTGATCAGTTCAGAAAGCAACACCAAGGCCCTCCCGGTAGGCGACCTCGACAAGGGAGCCTCTCTTAGCCTCGCCGCCGGATTCGTCGACCGGCGCGATGCCGGCGATCGGGCCGAGACGGGCGATGATGCGGCCCGCCACCGGGGCCGCCGTCCAGCCGCCCGTGGCGTAGTTGAACGTCGCCTCGTTGCCGCGCGGTTCGTCGAACATCACGAACACCACGTAGCGCGGCGCATCGCTCGGGAAGACGGCGACGAACGACGACACCAGCGCCTTCTGCCGGTATCCCTCGGGCCCGACCTTCTCGGCCGTGCCGGTCTTGCCGCCGACGAGGTATCCCGGCACCGACGCCTTCTTTCCGGTACCGTGGACGACGGCGAGACGGAGCAGCTCGCGCATCTGCCGGGACGTTCGCGGCGAGATCGCGCGCCAGCCGAGGATCGGCTCGCCCGGCGCGCGCTTGAGTATGGTGGGCGGTTGGAACACCCCGCCGCCGACCACCGCCGCCGTCGCCGCGGCGAGCTGCAACGGGCTCACCGCCACGCCGTGGCCGTAGGCGATAGTCATGGTGTTGATCTTGCGCCATGGCAACGGAACGATCGGCGTGACGACCTCGGGCAGCTCGATGTTCGCGGCGCGCAACAAGCCGAGCCGAGCGAGGAACTCGCGTTGCGCCTCGGCACCGACGGCGAGCGCCATCTTGGCGGCGCCGATATTCGACGAGCGGGCGAAGATTTCGGGCACCGTAAGCCAGCCCTTCTCCGGCTTGTAGTCGCGGATCACGAAGCGCGCCACATGAATCGGCTCACTCACGTCGTAGCCGTCGCGCAGCGTGACGGCGCCGGTATCGAGCGCCATCGCGGTGGTGAACACCTTGAACGTCGAGCCCATCTCGTAGGCGCCGAGGGTGACGCGGTTGAATTGGGCCGTGCCGCCGCGAGCGTCGGGGCGGTTCGGGCCGAAGTCGGGCAACGACACCATCGCCAATACCTCGCCGTTGGCCACGTCGATCACGACCCCGGCGGCGCCGGCCGCGGCGAACTCGGTCATGCCGCGCATCAGCTCGTCGCGCAGCACGTGCTGGAAGCGGGTGTCGAGCGACAGGCGCAATGGCTCGCGCGGGCCACGCAGCAAGCCGCGGAGCTCGTCGTCGAACTCTCTCTCGACGCCGGAAAGGCCGCGGTTGTCGATGTCAACGAAGCCAACCACGTGGGCGAACAGCGCCCCGAGCGGGTAGACGCGCCGCTCCTCGCGCTGAAACGCGACCCCGGGCAGGCCGAGACGGTTGATCGCGACCTGCCGGCGCGGCGTCAGGTTGCGCTTGATCCACACAAAACCGCGCTCACTGTTGAGCTTGCTTAACAGCTCGGCGCGGCTGACTCCGGGCAGCACCCGGGCGAGCTTGGTCGCCGCCACCTCGGCATCGAACACCTTGCGGGGGTCGGCGTAGAGCGACGCCGTCGGCAGGTTGGTCGCGAGCAGCACGCCGTTACGGTCGACGACGTCGCGCCGGCCGAGTAGTGCGTTGCCCACCACCACCCGGGCGAACCGCGGCTCGATCCCTTCCTTGACGAGCATCACGTCGACCAGGCGGACGCCGATCACGAGGTAGGCGAGGGCGAACAACGCGCCGGCCAGGACCAAGCGGTTGCGCCCCGTCTTGAGCGCGCGGTCGGCGGCGGCGGCAAAGCCGACGCGCCCGTCCGCGGGTTCGCGCGCCGCGACCTCGTCGACCTTTCTCATGGCCCTCTCATGGCGCGTCTATGGGGCTCGCGCGCATCGGCAGCGCCGCGATGCCGCCGATCTGCTGCGGCGCCATCGGCGCCAGCGCAAGGTGGCGGCCGGCCAGCTCGGCTAGCCGCTCGGGCTTGTTCAGGTAGCTCCATTCGGCCCGCAGCACGTGGAGCGTCTCCTCGCTGGCGAGCAGCTCGCGGCTGAGGCGGGCGAACTCGCGCTCGGCCGGCTGCACCGCAAGCTTGATCTGAAACAGGCCGAACGCCATCGCTCCGATCAACACCGCCCACAGCGCCGCCGATGGGCCGCTCATGCGGCTTCCTCCCAAACCGGCGCGGCGGTGCGCTCGGCCGTGCGCAGGCGCGCCGAGCGGGCGCGCCGGTTGGCGGCCACCTCGTCGGCCCCCGGCGTTATCGCCCTGCGCGCGATCAGGCGGAAGGTGGGCGCGGGGCCTTCGGGCGCGGCCGGGGCGTGGCGACTGGGGCGCGGGAGATGGCCCGAGCGCGCGGCGAGGAACCGCTTGACGCGCCGGTCCTCGAGCGAGTGGAACGACACCACCGCAAGCCGGCCGGCGGCGGCGAGCAGGCGCTCGGCGGCGCGCAAGCCGCGGTCGAGCTCGCCGAGTTCGTCGTTGACGTAGATGCGCAGCGCCTGGAACGTGCGCGTCGCCGGGTCGATGCCGTCGGCGGCGGACCGCACCACGCGCCGGACGATCGCGGCAAGCTCGCCGGTGCGCGTGATCGGCCGTGTGCGCCGCGCGGCGGCGATGGCGCGGGCGACGCGGCGCGCCCGCCGCTCCTCGCCGAGGGTAGAGATGAGCGCTGCGAGCTCGCGCTCGTCCGTGGCGTTGACCACATCGGCGGCGCTCGGGCCGCTGCCTTCCATGCGCATGTCGAGCGGCCCGTCGCGCAGGAAAGAGAAGCCACGCTCGGGATCCTCGATCTGCATCGCCGAGATGCCGAGGTCGAGCGCGATGCCGTCGACCAGTCGCACGCCGCGGGCGGCGAGCAAGCGGTCCATCTCGCCGAAGCGCCCGGCGACCACCGTGAACCGCC
>JADFMW010000142.1 GCA_022563655.1 Pseudomonadota bacterium | reverse complement strand
AGTTCGACTTGGAACCCGAGTTGGCGGGTTCCCGCTTTCACGTTGGACGTTGTATCATATCGATTGTAGATATGCAAGACAATGCATATGACTAGGACGAGGATACGGGTTGCATATGGCGCGCCGGTCGGATAGAACTGCGGGCATGGAGGCCGAGAAGGTCGCGCGTCCCCTGCTCCCCTGGCTGGGGCGCGCCTGTCGCCAGGCGCGCGAGGAGCGGGTGCGCTCCGAGGGCGCGCTCCAGCAGGCCGCGGCCGCGCGCGACGAGGTCACCCGCGCGATCGCCGACCGCCTCGGCTGCGAGCCCGCCGAACTTGCCGAACTTGCCAAACGGGCCGGCCTTGCCGGCGTCGACGACGGCGCCGAGCCGATCGACCCGGACGAGGTCGAGGCCCGGCTCGCGCGTCTGGTCGCGCAGCGCGAGGCCATGGGGCCGGTGAACCTGCGCGCCGAGACCGAGGCCGCCGAGGTCGAGGAACAGCTCGGCGCCTTGCGCGACGAGCGCGCCGACCTCGGGGCGGCGATCGGCCGCCTGAGACAGGCCATCGCCCGGCTCAACCGCCAGGGGCGCGAGCGGATCGAGACCGCGTTCAAGGCCATCGACGGCCACTTCGGCGCCTTGTTCAAGCGGCTGTTCGGCGGCGGCCGGGCGCATCTCAGCCTGGTTGGCTCCGACGACCCGCTCGAGGCGGGGCTCGAGGTCATGGCCAGCCCGCCGGGCAAGCGGCTGCAGGCGCTCTCGCTGCTGTCGGGCGGCGAGCAGGCGCTCGCCGCGCTGGCGCTTCTGTTCGCCGTGTTTCTCACCAACCCGACGCCGATCTGCGTGCTCGACGAGGTCGATGCTCCGCTCGACGACGCCAACGTCGGCCGCTTCTGCGATCTCCTGGAGGATATTGCCCGTGGCTCGGCGACCCGCTTCCTGGTCATCACGCACAATCCCATGACGATGCCGCGCATGGACCGATTGTTCGGGGTGACCATGAGCGAACGCGGCGTCTCGCAGCTCGTTTCGGTCGATCTGCGCGCCGCCGGCGAGCTCCACGCCGCCGACTGACCCAGCCCCCCGGGAACGTCCGTTCATTGCATTATAACAACGACTTAGATACAAAGCGTTCGATCTTGACAGGGGGGGCGCCCAGCCCCTATGTTGCGGCGGCTTTTGGGCGTGGCTCCGTCCAGCGCAGGGTGGGCTACGCCCTTTGGATCAGCGGCCGTTGACCGAGCGCGAACCGCCCCCATCGCTCGACGACCTGAAGGCCCGGCTCGAGACGGCCCGCGGCGCGCAAGACCGGCGCGTGGGGCGGGACGCGAAGGGCCTGCGATCGGGTGCGCTGGGTGTCGCGCTGCAGGTGGCGTTCGAGCTGGTGGGCGCGCTCGGCGTGGCCGTCTTGCTGGGCTGGGCGCTCGATCGCTGGCTGGGAACGGCGCCGTTGTTCCTGGTGATCTTCTTCTTCCTCGGCGCCGCCGCCGGTGGTTTGAACGTCTACCGCAGGGCGCAGCGGCTGTTGGGCGAAGTCACGGACCAGGAGGGGCCCGACGACGCAGCGGGCCCTGAGCGCAGAGAACCTGAGCGCAGAGAATAGGAGCGAGTGGCAGACGCCGTGCCCGAACAGACGCAGAGCCCGTTGGCGCAGTTCGAAATTCACAGGTGGATCGAGATCCCCTTGGGCGGGCTCGACGCGTCGTTCACCAACTCGTCGCTGTTCATGCTCATCGCCATCGCCGCGATCACCACTTTCCTCATCGGCGGCATGCGCCGGCACGCCATGGTGCCGGGACGCTGGCAGTCGATGGCGGAGCTCTCCTACGAGTTCGTCGCCAACATGGTGCGCGACAACGTGGGCAGCGAAGGGCGCCGCTACTTCCCCTTCATTTTCACCTTGTTCATGTTCATCCTGTTCAGCAACTCCCTGGGCTTGCTGCCTTTCGGGCTGCTCGGGCCGATCGGGCTGCACGGCTTCACGGTCACGAGCCACATCATCGTCACCTTCGCGCTCGCCGCGGTGGTGTTCCTCGGCGTCACCGTGATCGGCATCGTCAAGCACCGCCTTCGTTTCTTCAGCTACTTCGTGCCCCAGGGCGTGCCTTTGGTGATGATGCCGATGCTGGTGCCGATCGAGTTGCTGTCGTACCTCGCGCGACCCGTGACCCTGGCGCTGCGCCTGTTCGCCAACATGATGGCCGGGCACACTATGCTCGCGGTGTTCGGAGGCTTCGTCGTCGCGCTGGGCATCGCCGGCATCGCCCCCTTCGTCGTCATTATCCTGCTCATGGGGCTCGAGGTCGTGGTCGCGATCCTGCAAGCGTACGTGTTCGCCATTCTCGCCTGCCTTTACCTCAGCGATGCGCTGCATCTGCACTGAGCCGGCGGGTGAGCTCGAGGCGTTGGATTTCATGCAACTTTGAGGAATTGGGCTCATGGACGTTGAAGCCGCGAAATTGATCGGCGCGGGGCTTGCCGTTATCGGCCTCGGCGGCGTCGGCATTGGCATCGGCAACATCTTCGCTTCGTTCGTCTCGTCGGTGGCGCGCAATCCGGCGGCGCGGCCGACGGTGTTCCCGTTTACGATGCTTGGCTTTGCCTTGGTCGAGGCGGTGGCGCTGTACGCGCTGTTGATCGCCTTCCTCATTCTGTTCGCCTGATATTGCCTGATACTGGCTAATACCGGCCTCTCGCCGGGGCATGGTGCTCCCGGCGTCAGGTGCGAGGGTTCGCGATGCCGCAGCTCGATCCCGCAGTGTTCTCGTCGCAACTGGTGTGGCTGACGATCTCCTTCGTCATCCTTTACCTGGTGATGGCGCGCGTCGTGCTGCCGCGGATCGGCGACGTGATCGAGGCGCGCCAGGACCGCATCGCGCACGACCTCGACGCCGCGGCGTCGCTCAAGACCGAGGCCGAGACGGCGCTCGCCGAGTACGAGAAGTCACTCGCGGCGGCGCACTCCGAGGCGCGCGACGTGCTGGTCCAGGCGGCCGAGCGGCGGGCCAGCGACGCGGCCGCCCGCAGCACCAAGCTCGACGCGCGGATCGCCAAGCGGGTGCGCACGGCGGAGGCGCGCATCGCGGCGGCCAAGCAGGACGCGCTCGACAACCTCGCGGGCGTCGCCGGCGAGATCGCCCGGGCGGCGACCGAGAAGCTCATCGGAGCGGCGCCCGGCGGCGCGGCGGTGACGGCCGCGCTCGCGCGGGCGACAATCGAACTGGCGACAAACGAGAAGGACTGATGTTCGGCGAGGAGTTCTGGGTCGCGCTTGCCTTCGTCATCTTCGCCGCCGCCGTCTACCGGCCGGTGGGCCGGATGATTTTGGCGGCCCTCGACGCGCGCGGGGCGAAGATTCGCGAGGAGCTCGACGAGGCCGTGCGCTTGCGCGAAGAGGCGCAAGCATTGCTCGCCCAGTACGAACGCCAGCTCAGCGAGGCAGCCGCGGAGGCCGAGCAGATCCTGGCGCGCGCCGGCGACGAGGCCGCGCGGCAGGCCAAGCACGCGGCCGAGGCCTTGGAAGCTGCGCTCGAGCGGCGCAAGCAGCAGGCGATGGACCGTATCGCGCGCGCCGAGGAGGAGGCGCTCGCCGAGGTCCGCGGCGCCGCCGTCGACATCGCCGTGGGCGCCACGCGCAAGCTGCTGGCTGGCCGGCTCCACGCCCAGCGCCGGGCGGCGTTGATCGACGAGGCCATCGCCGAACTCGACAAGCACCTGCATTAGCTCGCGCTGCTCCCCGGCGCCCGAATCCAGACGGCGCCGAGATGTTCGAGGCGGGATTCGGCGCCCCCGGCGGCGGGTCACGGCACGCGCGGCTAGGCTCTTTATGCGCGGCGGAAAATCAGTTAGAGTGCGTTGGCGCGATGGTCGAGAATCGTTCTCGGCCGTGGTGTCGCCATGCGATTCAGCGCCCCGATGGGCGGCGTCCTTGCAAGCCGGGAACGAGAGGTCACCATGCAACGGCCCGATATTCCAGCCCGTTGCCGTCGCGTCCTGCTTCCCCTGACCGCCGCGGCTGTTTTGCCTTTGGTACTGGCGATTCCGGGTTGCGACACGGTTCCCGATTACGCAAACCCGGCGGAGTGGTACCGCGGCGTCGTCGGCGCCTTCGACAGCGAGGAGCCACAGGCCAAGGCGGCGCGGGCCGAGCCGGGCGCGGGCAGGCCTTTCCCCGACCTCGTCGCGGCGCCCACGCCGCCACCGCCGCCCGAGATCGTGCCGGCCGGGATCGCTCGGACCGAGGTGCGCGCTGCCAGGCCTTCCCCCGGCATCGTCGCGGCGCCCGCGCCGCCGCCGCCCGAGGTCGCGCCGGCCACGGCCGCGCGGGCCGAGGTGGGCGTGGGCAAGGCTTTGCCCGCACTCGCCGCGCCGCCGCCGCCGCCGCCAGAAGTCGCATCGGCCGCTGCCGTGCGGATCGCGCGGTCCGAAGCGGTTCCTGGCGCGGGCGCGCCTTTCCCCAGCCTTGCCACGGTGCCCGAGCCGCCGCCGCGCGAGACGACACAGGCGGAGCTGAAGTCGGTCGCCGAGGGTCTCGTCGCCGACCGCGAGCACGCGCGCTACACCGACGAGGTGTTCCGGCGAGAGGGGACGGAAGCGCCGCAACAGGCTCTGGCGCCGCCACCGCCGGCGCCGCAACCGACTGCGCTGCCGCCGGCGCCGCCACAGCCAGCGCCGCCGCCCGTCCTCGCCGCGGCGCCGCCCGCCCCCGCCGCGGCACCGGCCGCCCCCGCCGTGGCGCCTGCCGTCCAGCCGCCGCGCCCCGCGCTCGTTTCCGCTCCGGGCTACGGTGTGGACGTAACCGGGATTTTCAGCCGCCACTTCTCGGCGTCTGGACCGTACGCGGTAGCGCCGCCGCCGACCGCGACGCTGGTTGCCTACGCCTCGGCCGCTTCAGCGCCGGCGCTGGGGGTGGTTGCCCCTCTCGGCCCGACCTCCCTGCAGCGGCAGCCGCCGGCACCCGGCCTTCGCCCGGCGTTCGACCCCGGCGCGGCGGTGCTCTCGGTTAACTCGGCGGTGCTGTACTTCGGCGTCGGCTCGGCGGCGATTTCGGCCAAGGGACGCAAGGCGTTGCGGACCATCGCCAAGGCCTACCGCAAGCGCGGCGGCACGGTCCGGGTTATCGGCCACGCCTCGAGCCGGACGCGCGAGTTGCCCTTCGATCGTCACAATCTGGTCAACTTCGGGGTGTCGCTCGCGCGCGCCCGTGCGGTGGGTGACGCACTCGTGCACTATGGGGTTGCGCAGGGCGCAGTCATGGTTTCGGCGAAGTCGGATAACGAACCGATCTATTACGAATGGATGCCGTCCGGCGAGGCGGGCAACCGCCGGGTTCAGGTCTATATCGATTTCTGACCCGAGGCGCCGGCGCGTCCACGCCGACCGCTCGTCGCGCCGCGGCGAGACGTTCGGGTGATGGGGTGATGGCGGGTCCGTTGCGCATCGGCGTCGCCGGGCTCGGCACGGTCGGAGTCGGCGCGCTCCGGTTGCTTACCGAACACGCCGACCTGCTCGCCAAGCGCTGCGGTCGCCGCCTCGAGGTGGTGGCGGTTTCGGCGCGCGACCGCAGCCGCGAGCGTGGCGTCGACATCGGCGCCGTGGCCTGGCACGACGATGCGCTCGGGCTTGCCGCCGATCCCGGGGTCGACGTTGTCGTCGAGCTCATCGGCGGTTCGCAGGGTATCGCGTTGGAGCTGTGCAAAGCGGCAATCGCCAACGGCAAGCACTTGGTCACCGCCAACAAGGCGATGCTCGCCCACCACGGCACGGCGCTTGCCATGGCCGCCGAGGAGGCTGGAGTCGCCCTGGGCTACGAGGCGGCGGTGGCCGGTGGCATCCCGATCGTCAAGGCGCTGCGCGAGGGGCTCGCGGGCAACGCCATCTCGCGCGTCTACGGCATCCTCAACGGCACCTGCAACCACATCCTCGGCGCCATGCGCGAGAGCGGCCTCGACTTCGCCGGCGCGCTGGAAGAGGCGCAACGCCTGGGTTACGCCGAGGCCGACCCCAGCCTCGACATCGACGGCGTCGATTCGGCCCACAAGCTGGCGATCCTGGCCAGCCTGGCCTTCGGCCGCCCGGTCGACTTCGAAGCCGTGCATATCGAGGGCATCCGCCACATCGGCGCCCTCGATATCGAGTATGCCCTCGAGCTTGGCTACCATATCAAGCTGCTCGGCATCGCCGGTCTGACCGAGCGGGGACTCGAGCAGCGGGTGCACCCGTGCATGGTGTCGGTCGACGTGCCCATCGCCCACGTCGATGGCGTGTTCAACGCGGTCGTCGTCGAGGGCGACTATATCGAGCGCACCATGTTCGGCGGCCGCGGCGCCGGCGCGGGCCCGACGGCGTCGGCGGTGATCGGCGATCTCGCCGACATCGCAAGGGGGCAGATACTGCCGGTGTTCGGTATTCCCGTGCGCGAGCTGGAGGCCATCCCGGCGGCGGCGATGGCGCGCCACGTCGGCGCGTACTACATCCGTCTGATGGTGGTCGATCGCCCCGGGGTGATTACCGATGTGACGGCGGCGCTGCGCGATGAACAGGTATCGGTGGAGGCGCTGATTCAGCGCGGGCGCAACCCGGGCGACGTGGTCCCCGTGGTGCTCACCACCCACGAGACCGAGGAGGCGGCGATGCTGCGCGCGCTGGCGCAGATCGCGCGGCTGAAGACCGTGCTCGAGCCGCCGCGTATGATCAGAATCGAACTGCTCTAGGCGGAGGACGGGGCGATGGCCAAGGTGCGCGGTCTGGATCGAAACATGGCGCTCGAAGCGGTGCGCGTGACCGAGGCGGCGGCGATCGCCTGCTCGAAATGGATGGGGCGCGGCGACGAGCACGCCGCCGACCAGGCGGCCGTCGACGCCATGCGCCAG
Organism: Pseudomonadota bacterium; assembly: GCA_022563655.1. Lineage (GTDB taxonomy): Bacteria > Pseudomonadota > Alphaproteobacteria > JAAXGF01 > JAAXGF01 > JADFMW01. The sequence continues at coordinate 294 of JADFMW010000142.1, read as the reverse complement.
GCGCTCAACGCGCTCGATATCGACGGCACCGTGGTGATCGGCGAGGGCGAGCGCGACGAGGCGCCGATGCTGTTCATCGGCGAGAAGGTGGGCACCGGGCGTGGCGAGGAGGTCGATATCGCGCTCGACCCTCTGGAGGGCACGACGCTGACCGCCAAGGCGATGCCGAACGCCCTGACCGTGGTAGCGATGGGGCCGCGCCATTCGATGCTGCACGCCCCGGACGTCTATATGGACAAGCTGGCCATCGGGCCGGGTTATGCGCCGGGGCTGATCGACCTCGACATGGCGCCG
>JADFMW010000141.1 GCA_022563655.1 Pseudomonadota bacterium | reverse complement strand
GGACTAGTGCCGGCCAGAGACACCCCGCGGAGGTAGCGGTCCTAGCGGGTGTAGCGATGGGCCGCTCCTCCGCACTCGCCCCAGCAACCTCAGTCCGAGGTTGCGCTCTCCACGTTACGTTCCCATTAAGCAATGTACAACAAGAACACAATAAGAACCTGCGCCGATTTCCGTGTGGATGTCGTGCATAACTGAATTTCGTGGTTGCGGGGATTGGCCTTATCCGCGCTGGCCGTGGGGATAGCAAAAAAATTGCCGGATACGTTTGTGGCTAGACGGACGTAGAGTTAACGGTTCTCAACCTTAGCAGGTTGAAGCCCCGGGGCCGGATGCGCCGTTGCCGCCGTCACCGCAGCGGCGATTACATGGGGCGCGCCGGGCGGACCTTGGCGCTCGGGCTTTCGCGATGGGGTGATTACGCATGGGGGGTGCTTGCGCATGAAGCCAGCCCAGCCAGTCGAGACGACGTACCAGGCGACCGGCGTCGATGCCGAGCGGGCGCAGACGGCGCTCGCCCGGCTTACCGAGAGGATCAAGACGACCTGGCCGTCCGGCGGCGGGACGGGCTCGGTCAAGCTCGACCTTCGCTACTTCACCAACGTCTTACAGGACCGCGAGGGTCGCGGCCCTGTCATACCAACAGCAGTGAACCAACTTCCTATGACCTCCGCGCACACCACATTGCACCAAATCGTTGCAACTTGATGTGATATGGTGCATTATACACCACAACATGTAGGGGGGCGTCTTAGTGCTATTCGGAATAACCTGCTGAAAATGGCCCGCCTGTCGATTTCGCTTGAGGGGCGCGTTTATGCAGCGCTTCGCACTGCAGCGAATAAGCGCGATGTTTCAATGGCATGGATAGCGCGCCGAGCGATTGCGGAATATCTCCAACGTCAAGAGCCGGAATCGGAGCCGGAACTGCCGTTGCCGCAACTACCGGAGCAGCGATAGTATGAGGCATGTCATGGAACAAGCTGACCACACGAGCGAAAATGCTCTGATGATGAGAATTCCGAAACCGCACACCACCGAGTTGAAGCGACCGCAACTCGTCGAGACGGCGTATCAGAAATCCGGCGTAGATACAGACCAAGCACGTTGCGCGCTTGAGCGTATGACTCAGCGGATTCAGACGACTTGGCCTGCGCGAGAAGGGACGGGTTCGGTCAAACTCAGTCTTGGCTATTTTGCAAACGTCATTGATATCGGCGGCATCGGACTAGCGCTCTGCACTGACGGTGTTGGATCAAAAGCACTCGTCGCCCAGATGGTGGGGAGATACGACACTATCGGCATCGATTGCGTCGCCATGAATGTCAACGACCTCATCTGCGTCGGCGCGAAGCCGCTGTCGATGGTCGATTACATCGCCGTCGAGCAGCCGGAGCCGGATTTCCTCGACTCGATCTCGAAGGGGCTTTGCGATGGTGCAGAGATTGCCGGCATTTCGATCTCGGGCGGCGAGACCGCGCAGTTGCGCGACATCATCAAGGGGGCGGGGAAGGACTTCGGGTTCGATCTCGTTGGCACTGCTATCGGCATCGTCGATCTCGATAAGATCCTGATCGGACAAGATATCGAGCATGGCGACGTGGTGATAGGGCTGGAAAGCAACGGCATTCACAGCAATGGGCTAACCCTCGCCCGCCACGTCTTCTTCGAAAAAAACGGCTTTGCAATCGACGCCGCTTTCCCCGAATTGGAGAAAAGCCTCGGCGACGAATTGCTCAGGCCCACTCACATCTATGTGAAGGAAGTTATGGAAGTCCTTGGCAGTGGTGTTTCTGTCAAGGCCTTGGTCCATGTTACCAGCGACGGCTTGATGAATCTGACCCGCGTGGCCGCCGACGTGGGCTTCGTGATCGACGCGTTGCCGCCCGCGCCGCCGATCTTCGCGCTCATACAGCGCCACGGCAACGTCGCCATGGCCGAGATGTTCAGCGTCTACAACATGGGAATCGGGTTTTGCATGATCGTCGGTCCGAAGCACGCGGACCGCGTGCTGGCGATATTAGAATCTCATGGCCGCAAGGCGTACAGGATCGGCCACGCGACCACGGCGGCGCCCCGCCGCGTCACCCTGACCGCCCATGATCTGACGGGCGAGGGGAAAAAATTCCGCCCGGCGTAGCGCCGCCGCCACCACCTTAGCCGGTCCCCCGCGCCCGCGAGCGCTAGCGGCGGGCCTCGATGGCGTCCCAGATCTGGCCCTCGAGGCAGGCGCCGTCGAAACGGTCGATCTCCTGGATGCCGGTCGGCGAGGTGACGTTGATCTCGGTCAGGTACGGCCCGATCACGTCGATGCCGACGAAGATCAGCCCGCGCTCCTTGAGCGCCGGGCCGATCGTGGCGCAGATCTCGCGGTCGCGCCCGGTGAGCTTCGCCGCCACCGGCTTGGCGCCGACGTGCATGTTCGCCCGCGCCTCGCCCGCCGCCGGAATGCGGTTGATCGCCCCGGCCGGCTCGCCGTCGATCAGGATGATGCGCTTGTCGCCGTCGCGGACCTCGGGCAGATAGCGCTGGACGATGACCGGCGCGCGGGACAGCTCGGTCAACACCTCCAACAGCGCGCCCAAGTTCTCGTCGTCCGGGCGCAGGTGGAACACCCCGGCGCCGCCGCCCCCGTACAGCGGCTTGAGAATGATGTCCTTGTGCTCGGCGCGGAACTCGCGGATCAGCTCGGGGGCCGCGGTGATGAGCGTCGGCGGCATCAACTGCTCGAAGTGGTTGACGAACAGCTTTTCCGGCGCGTTGCGCACGTGCGCCGGGTCGTTGACCACCAGGGTCTCGGGGTGGATGTGCTCGAGCAGGTGCGTCGCCGTGATGTAGGCCATGTCGAACGGCGGATCCTGGCGCATCAGCACCACGTCCATGGCGGCCAGGTCGAGCCGCTCGACCGGCCCGAGCGTGAAGTGGTTGCCCTTCTCGCGGCGCACGGTGAGCGGCCGCGCCAGGGCGACGACGCGGGCGTTGGTCAACGCCAGGTCGCGCGGCAGGTAATGGAACACGCGGTGGCCGCGGCGCTGCGCCTCGAGGACCAGGGCGAAGCTCGAGTCGGCGTCGATGTCGATGCCCTCGAGGGGGTCCATCTGAATGGCAACATCGAGACTCATGGGCGTCCCGCCGCGCTGCGCGCCGGCGTGGCTCAGCTCGCCGGCGCGTCTTTCAGCCGCACGTGGCTGACCACTTTGCGCACGTAGGGAATGGCGCGGGCGTGGTTGGTGGCGCGCTTGAGCTCGGCCGGGCTCTGGGCGATGCCGATCAAGTAGACCACGCCGTTGACCGTGTCGACGTTGTAGTTGAGCGCCCGAATGTCCTTGTCGAGGAGAAGTTTGTAAAGGAACTGGGTGCTGATCCAGGAGTCGCGCGCGTAGTTGCCGATGCCGCCCTTGCCGCTGACCTCGATCTCGTTGAGCACCTCCTTGACTCCCGCGGCCCGCCAGGTCAGCCGTACCGCCTTGACGCGGTCTTGCGGCCTGCGGACGTTGCCGGCCAACAGCACGCGCCCCTCGACGACCTCGATCTCGACATCCCGGAAGAGCTTGAAGTCGTTCCTGATCAGGAGCTCGTTGATCGTCGCCCGGATCACGACGTCGCTGACCGCGTCGCCGACCGAGCGCTCCTGGGCAATCACGACTCCGACGGCGGCGGCGGCGCCGAGCGCCGCTCCCTGCTTGGTGCAGCCCTGTGCCACAAGCGCCGTAAGGGCGAGCATGACGACGAACCCGGCAAAGGCGTGACGCGAAATCATGGACCTCCACAGCCGATGCTGCGGCGCTGTGCGGCTATCCGCCGCGGCGCAATAGTACCACGATCGCGGCGCCGAGGCGAACAGAAAGAAAACACAAATCGTTCACGGCCGCCAGGCGTCGACGACGTGGCGCGGCGGCCGGCGGGGCTGGACCACCATCAGGTCGAAGCGCACGTCGAGACCGGCGCACTCCGGCCGCCGCGCGAGGAACGCACTGGCCGCGCGCTCGATCCGCGCGCGTTGCCGCGGGCGCAGGAGGTCGCCATCGTCCCCCCGCCGGCGCGCCTTGACCTCGATCACGGCGAGAACGCCCCGGCGGCGGGCCACGATGTCGATCTCGCCGACGCCGGCGTCGAAACGCCGCGCCAGCACATGGTAGCCGCGCAGCCTCAGCGACCAGACGCACAGCGTCTCGGCGAGCCGCCCGAAACGGTAAGCGCCGCGGCGCCCGGCCGCCGTCACCGCTGACCCGCCGTCACCGCTGACCGGCGATCTCGAGCGCGCGCGCGTAGAGCCGGCGGCGCGGAACGCCCGTCGCCGCCGCCACCGTCGCCGCGGCATCGCGCACCGACTGGCGATCGAGCGCCGCGCGCAGGCGGGCGTCCACCGCTTCGTCGTCGTCCGCGGCCGGGAGGGGCGGACCAACGACCACGACGACTTCGCCCTTGGGCGCCCCGCTAGCGCGGTAGTGGCGCGCCAGCTCGGCGAGGCTGCCCCGGCGCACCTCCTCGAACCGTTTGGTCAGCTCGCGCGCCACCGCCGCCGGCCGCGCGCCGAGCACGTCGGCCATGTCGGCGAGGGAGGCGGCGAGTCGCCGCGGCGACTCGAGCAGCACCAGGGTCGCCTTGACCGCCGCGAGCTCGCCCAGCGCCTTGCGCCGCCCCGCCCGGCGCGGCGGCAGGAAACCGGCGAAGAGGAAGCGGTCGGTCGGCAGCCCCGAGACGGTCAGCGCCGCGATCGGGGCCGACGCTCCCGGCACCGCGATCACGGGCAGCGCCGCGGCGGCCGCCTCGGAGACCAACTTGTAGCCCGGATCGGAGATCAGTGGCGTGCCGGCATCGGCCGCGAGGGCGACGGCTTCGCCGCGAACCATGCGCTCGAGCAGCGCCGGGCGGACGCGCGCGGCGTTGTGCTCGTGATAGGGCGTGAGCTTGGCCCGCACGCCGTGCATCGCGAGCAGCTTGCCGGTGACGCGGGTGTCCTCGCAGGCGACCATGTCGGCCGCGGCGAACACTTCGAGAGCGCGTTTGGTGATGTCGCCGGCGTTGCCGATCGGGGTCGCGACGACGTAGAGCCCCGCCGCGAGTGCACGCCGGGAGCGTTTACTTCCCGCGGCGCTCTCGTTACGCTGACCGGCCGCTTCTTCAAGGTCGACGGAGCAACTCCGTGCGCCGCGAGCAGCCTTTGTCCGCGCCCTTTTCTCGGTGCCTTTGCGTCGCGTCATGGGTATTCGCCCTCGGGCTCGTGCTGGCGGCGTGTCAAGGGGTAACGATACCGCCTCGCGCGGTACAGGTTCAAGAAACCCCGGCGGGCGCCGAGTTTGAGCTGGCCGCGTGGGCCGGGCCTGCGGCAATGGCCCAGCCTGCGGCAACGGCCCAGCCTGCGGCAACGGCCACGCCGACGGCCGAGAACCCACCGGATAGGCCTGCCGAAGCGGCCATGCCCTTGGTCGTGGCCCAAGCGGCCGCGCCGGCCGCGCCGCCGGTCGCTGCGAACCCGGCCCTATCGAGGGGTGCGGCGGCGCCGGCGCCACCGTCGGGGCTGATCTCGGTGGCCCTGCTCGTGCCGCTCTCCGGGCCGTCCGCGGAACTTGGCCGCGCCATGCTCGACGCCGCCCAGATGGCGTTGTTCGACATCGGCAGCGAGCGGCTCGTCCTGTTGCCAAAGGACAGCACGGGCACGCCCGAGGGCGCGCAGCGCGCCGCCGCCGCGGCGCTGGCCGACGGCGCATCGCTCATCCTGGGGCCGGTGTTCAGCGGCTCGGTCGCCGCGGTGGCGCCGCTCGCCACGGCGGCCGGCGTCAACGTCGTCGCCTTCTCGTCGGACCGTGCGGTGGCTCGGCCCGGCGTCTTCATCATGGGCTTTCTGTTCGACCAGCAGCTCGCGCGGGTGATCCGCTTCGCGATCGAGCGCGGGCTTAGTCGCTTCGCCGTGCTCGCCCCGGCGAGCCAGTACGGGGAGAACGTGGTGCGGGAGCTGCGTCGGGAGACGGCGGCGACGGGAAGCGATTTCGTCGACGCCGTGTTTTACCCGGCCGATACGCGGGACACCTCCGAAATTGCCGCCATTGTCCGCGCCTTCACCAACTATGATGCCCGGCGCCAGGCGCTGCTCGCCCAGCGCAAGTGGTTGGCCAAACAGAACGACGATGTGTCGCGCGAGGCGTTGCGCCGCCTCAGACGGTACGACACGCTCGGCGCGACCCATTTCGACGCGGTGCTGCTGCCGGAAGGCGGCGCGCGGCTGCTCACGATCGCGCCGCTGCTCGCCTACTACGACGTCGACCTGACCCAGGTCCGCCTGCTTGGCACCTCCCAGTGGGAGACCGCGCCGCTCGATCGGGAGCCGGCGTTGTTTGGCGGATGGTTCGCGGCGCCGCCGCCCGAGCTGCGGGCCGACTTCGAGGCGCGTTTCGAAGCGATCTACGGCCGGCCGCCGCTGCGCCTCGCCTCTCTCGCGTACGACGCGGTGGCGCTCGCCGGCGCCCTCGTGCGGCTCCCCGGCGGCCCGAACTTCAGCACCCGGATGCTGACCAACGCGGCTGGCTTCCGCGGCGTCGACGGGCTGTTTCGCTTTGTCGCCGACGGGACCAACGAGCGCGCCCTCGCGGTGCTCGAGGTAACGCGCGACGGCATCGTCACCGTCAGCGCCGCGCCGAAGCGTCTGGCCGTGTTCTGACCGCTCGCCTCAGACGATCAGCTCGGCGAGCACCGCGTTGAGCACGCGCCGGCCAGCCGGCGTGGCGCGCAGCCCGTCGGCGTCGATCTCGAGGAACCCACCGTCGACGAGCGGCGTCAGCCGCTCGGGCGCGAGCACCTCATCGAGCGGCCGCCCGGTCCGCGCCTGAAAGCGCACGCGCGAGACGCCCTCGCGCAGCCGCAATCCCATCAGCAGGGCCTCGCAGGCACGCTCGTCGGCGCTCAGCCGCAGCCGCTCATGGCTGCCGTGGCCGCGGCGCTCGACCGCGGCGAGCCAGCGCTCGGGCGAGCAAATCTGGCGCGTTGCCAAGGTCGCGGGCCCGTCGCCCAAGCGGCCGTGGGCGCCCGGGCCGACGCCGACGTAATTGCCGGCGCGCCAGTAGGTCAGGTTGTGGCGCGACCAGGCGCCCGGCGCGGCGTGATTCGAGATCTCGTAGGCCGGCAGGCCGGCGGCCTCGAGCATCTCGTGGGTCGTGTCATATAGATCGGCGGCGGCGTCATCGCCGAGCGCTACCAGC
>JADFMW010000140.1 GCA_022563655.1 Pseudomonadota bacterium | reverse complement strand
TGCGGGGCGAGGCGCGCTGCGACGCGTGCATCGTCGGCGCCGGCTTCACGGGCCTGTCGGCGGCGCTGCACCTGGCCGAGCGCGGCTATTCGGTGATCGTGCTCGAGGCGGCCCGGGTCGGCTGGGGCGCGTCGGGGCGCAACGGCGGCCAGGTCATCGTCGGTTTCGCCCAGGGGATGTCGCGCGTCGAGAAATGCGCCGGCTCCGAGCACGCGCGCCGGCTATGGCAGATGTCGCTCGAGGCCGTCGCCATCGTGCACGAGCGCGTCGCCCGCCACGGCATTCGCTGCGATCTCAAGCCCGGCTACCTGCTCGCGGCGTGCAAGCGCGGCGATCTGCGCTGGATGGCGGCCGAGGTGGCGAAGCTCTCGGACGAATACGGCTACGCCGAGGCGCGCCTGGTCTCGCGCGGCGAGATCGCCGAGATGGTGGCGACGAAGCGATACCACGGCGCCATGCTGGATACGCGGTCGGGCCACCTCCATCCGCTCAACTACGCGCTCGGTCTTGCCGAGGCGGCGGCCGCGGCCGGCGTCCGTGTCTTCGAGGGCTCGCGGGTGGTCCGCCTCGATGCCGGGGGCGAGCCCGCGGCGCACACCGCGGAGGGGGTGGTGCGCGCCCGCCACGTGTTGCTGTGCGCCAACGCCTATCTCGGCCGGCTGGCGCCGTCGATCGCGCACAGGGTCATGCTCGTGGGCACCTTCATCGCGGCCACCGAACCGCTCGGCGAGGAGCGGGCGCGGGCGCTCATCCGCGACGACGTGGCCGTTTGCGACAGCAAGTTCGTGCTCGACTACTACCGGCTTTCGGCCGATCACCGGCTGCTGTTCGGCGGCGGCGTGAGCTACTCCGGCCGCGTTCCACGCCGTCTCGCGGCCGCGCAGCGCCGCCGCATGCTGCGCACCTTCCCGCAGCTTGCCGAAGTCGCGATCGACTACGCCTGGGGCGGCGACGTCGCCATCACCACCGACCGGCTACCCCATTTCGGCCGCCACGGGCCGAGCGTGTTCTTCGCCCACGGCTATTCCGGCCAAGGCGTCGCGCTCGCCCAGTTGGGCGGCAGGCTGCTCGCCGAGGCCGTGGCCGGCACGGCCGAACGCTTCGACGTGTTCGCCCGGCTCGAGCACAAGGCCTTTCCCGGCGGCCCGTTGCGCATGCCGGCGCTGGTGCTGGCAACGCTGTACTTCCGGCTGCGCGACTGGCTGTAGGCGACGCGACTGGCTGTCGGCGCCCGAGGCTAGCTGCCTTGGGGCTTGGCCGATTCGCGCAGCAGCAGGACGCTGATGCGCCGGTTCTGTGGCGAGAACGGGTCATCCTCGACCAGCGGCTCGTGGTCCGCCCTGCCCGTGACGCGGACGATCCGTTCGCGCGCCAGCCCGGCGGTGACGAGACTGCGGCGGCTGGCGTTGGCGCGATCGCTCGAGAGCTCCCAGTTGGTGTAGCCGAGGCCGCGCTGGTAGGGCGTCGCGTCGGTGTGGCCGATCACCGCGATCTCGTTGGGAAGCTCGCCGATCGCCTGAACGATCTGTTCCAGCAGCCGTACGGTGTGGGTGTACATGACGCTGCTGCCCAGAGGGAACATCGAACGCCCGTCGGCATCGACGATCTGGATGCGCATGCCCTCGGGCGTCATGTCGATGAGCAGGTTTTCGCTGAACTCGCGAAGGTCGGGCGAGGCCTCGATGGCCGCGCGCAGCGCCGCCTCCGCCTTCTCGAACTCCTCTTGTTCGAGATTCTCGAGCACATCCTGGGCGCTCTCTTGCGTCGGTTGTTCCGCCGGCATGCCCTCGCCGTCGGGCACCTCGTCCGGGCTGAGCGGAAGCTGGCTGATGGTGACGCCGGCCGCTGACATCGACCGTCGCAGCGCTCCCGGTTTTATCATGCTCATGCCGCCGAGCACGCCGCCGGCGCCGCTCTGCGAATTGCTGGCCGCGCTCGGCGAGAAGTAGTTGGCGATGCCGACCATCTGTTCCTCGGTGACCGCGTTGAGCAACCACATGATCAGGAACAAGGCCATCATCGCGGTCATGAAGTCGGCGTAGGCGACCTTCCACTGGCCGCCGTGGTGGTCGTCGCCGGCGCCCCTCCTCTTCTTGCGCTTGATGATGATCGTTGGGTGGTCTGCCATGGCCCTATGCCGGCGCCTCGGCGACCGCGTCCTCGACCTCGGCGAAAGTGGGACGCTCGTTGGAGAACAGGATCTTGCGGGAGAACTCGACGCACAGCGCGGGGGGGTATCCCTGCATGTAGGCGATCAGGGCCGCCTTGATGCATTGAAGATACTTTGTTTCCGCGTCGGCGTGGTCCTTAAGCAAATATGCGAGCGGGCCGACGATCCCGTAGGCGAGAAGCACGCCGAGAAAAGTGCCGACCAAGGCGGCGCCGATCATGCCGCCGAGCACTTCCGGCGGCTCGAGGATGGCGCCCATGGCGGTGATCACGCCGAGCACGGCGGCGACGATGCCGAAGGCGGGCAGGCCGTCGGCCACCGCCTCGACCGCCTTGGCGAGCCGGTGCAGCTCGGTGTGATGGGTTTCGATCTCCTCGTCGATCAGCGCCTCCATCTCGTGGGCGTTGTCGGTGCCCATGGTCATCATGCGAAGGTAATCCGACAGGAACACGACCGCCTCCCGGTTGGCCAGAATCTTCGGAAAATTCGCGAATATCGTGCTCTCGTTCGGGTTTTCGGCGTGCTCCTCGAGGGCGAGCGGCCCCTTCATCTTGGCCATGCGCAGCAGCGCGTACAGCAGGGTCAGGAGATCGAGGTAGCTTTGCTTATCGTGCCTCGAGCCCCTGATCACGCTGGCGAGGGTCTTGACCACGCCGATGATCACGTCCATCGGGTTGCCGATGATGAAGCCCGCGAGGGCGCAGCCACAAATGATGAGGACCTCCAACGGCTGCATCAAAACCTCGAGCTTCCCGTGCGGCAGGAATCCGCCGAGGATGGATCCGATCAGGATCACGAGGCCGACGATCAACAACATCGATCCGCTCCGCAGGGTTGCGACGCCCGGCGGCTTGAGTGCCGCCCGCCATGAGTTGGGCCCGAAGGTTGGCCGTTTGTGCGCAATTATTGCGGTTTTCGCTGAAGAAAACCTTAAATCGCCGCTTCGCCGGGCGCGGTGGCGAAGCCGTTACCGGGCGTTACCGGGGGACGAGCGCGAGCCGGTTGGCGGCCGTCGCGGCGATCGCTTCGCGGCGGGTCGGAATCGGAAACGGCCGGTGGTCGCGCCAGCGTTCGGCCTGGTCGCGGTAATAGGGCGAGAGCGGGTTTCCGGACTGGCCGACGGCGAGCACGAACAGCGAGCGCTCGAGGTTGGCGAGGTCGTAGATCGCCCTGAACGTGGGGCCGTGAACCTGCACGAACCGGCGCTCGCGATCGCCTATGGCATAGTTCGCCGCGTTGATGGTAAAGGAGTCGCCGCCGGTGGCGAGGCGAACGCCGAACCACGAGCCGAGCAGGGGAAGGTCACGGAAGACGCCGTGGGCGTGGTCGGCGTAGTGCGCCTCGCCCCAGCGCCAGCGGCGCGGGTCGTCGCCGTGGCGCGCCGCGAGCTCGGCGGCGGCCGCGTCGAGCGCTCGGGCGGAAATCTCGGCGCAGCTTTCTACTCCGGCGGACTTAACGTCGTCGCACCAGCGCTCGCCCCCGCCTTCGAGCACCCAACGCAGGAACAACGGGCGCGGCCCCCAGGCGTCGTCGAACAGCGGTCCGAGCTCGTCGGCATAGACCAAGCGCGTCAGCTCCCGATACCAGGCCGAGAAGATCAGCGGCTCGGGCTTGTCGCGCGCCATCTCGCCGTCCCATCCCTCGACCAGCGCCCGGGCCGCGCGGGCCACCTCGGTGCCGGGGCGGGCGCGCAACAGGTGCGGCAGCATGTCGCGGGCCATCAGCGAGGTCACGTCGGCCTGGATCTCGCGGAAGCTCTCCGGCGTGTGCCGCGGCCGCCGGTCGATCAGCTCGGTGATGCGGCGCGCGCGGTACGAGGCCTCCCAATCGCGCGTGATGAGGTAAGGGTATGAGTCGGGCACGATCTTGTTGTTCGCGGTGACGATTCGCCCGTTCGCCGGGTTGAACGCGTGCGGCAGCGCCTCGAACGGCACGAAGCCGATCCAGTCGTGCTCGCCGGTCCAGCCCGGAACCGGCGCCCGGCCGTCGCCCGACTTGCGGATCGGCACCAGCGCCGGGGCGTAGAAACCGATGTTGCCGTCGACGTCGGCGTAGACGATGTTCTGCTGCGGGCCGTGGTAGTCGCGCAGAGCGGCAACGAACCCGGTCCAGTCGCGCGCCCGGGTCAGCTTGAGTCCCGCCTGCGGCGTCAGGTCGTCGTCGCGCAGCGCCGTCCACGCGAAGGCCAACGCCTCTCCCGCCTGCGTCACGTCCGCGGCGCTCGACGAAACATCCGAGATGATCGGGCCGTGACGGCTCTCGCGCACGGTGATGATCACGTCGTCGGTGCCGTCGACCCTGATGATCTCGCGGCGTGTGGTGAACGGGCGCGACCCGCCGGGCGCGAGGTAGCGGCTTTCATCGCCGGGATCGACGCGCTCGATGAACAGGTCCTGGGTGTCGGGCGAGGTGTTGGTGAAGCCCCAGGCGACGCGGTCGTTTCGCCCCAGCACGACGAGCGGCAGGCCGGGCAGGGTGGCGCCGACCACGTTCAGCCCCGGCGCGTTGAGGTGCGCGAGGTAGAACGTTCCCGGCGCGCTCAGGCCCAGGTGGGTGTCGTTGGCGAGCAGCGGCTTGCCGGTTGCGCTGCGGCCGCCGGCGACGACCCAGTTGTTCGATCCGACCCCGCCCGGCGCGCCGGGCGGCGTCCGCGCCCACAGGGCGTCGAGCGGCAGGCGGCGATAAAGCTCGGCGCCGTCGGGCGGCGCGAAGGTGGGCAGCGCGACGGGGCCGTCGTCGGGGTAGGGCGGCCACAGCTCTTCGATCTGGGCGGCGCTGAGGCGCCTGGCGAGGCGCGCGCGCAACATCTCGGTGCGCCAATTGCGGCTCAGCCGCCACGCCATCAACTTGAGTACGACGATCGAATCGGCCGGCCGCCACGCCTCGGGCGCGGGGGCGCCGAGTAGGAGAAACTCAGGCGGCAGGAGACCGCGGCGTCCGGCAAGAAAGGCGTTGACGCCGGCGGCGTAGGCGACGAGCGCCGCCCGGGTCTCGGAATCGAGCGCCGCGACGTTGCGCTCGGCGACGCGGGCGATGCCGAGCGTGCGGAAGAAGCGGTCGGTCTTGAGCGTCCTCGGGCCCAGGATTTCCGAAAGCCGCCCGGCGCCGATCCGCCGCCGCGCCTCCATTTGCCACAGGCGGTCCTGGGCGTGGACGAAGCCCAGCGCGAAGTAAGCGTCGTCGCGCGACGCGGCGAAGATGTGCGGTATGCCGTTGGCGTCGCGCAGCACCTCGACCTCGGCGCCGAGCCCGGCGAGGACGATCGTGCCCGAGGTCTTGGGTAGCGACGTGCGCAGCGCCAGATATCCGCCGCCAAGCGCGAGCGCGAGCAGCGCCGCAACCAGCGCGCCGCCGAGCCGCAGCCAGCGCCGCTTCATGGTCGCCATCCGCCGGCTTTCGCCGGTGCTCCGGGCGCGGCCGCTCGCGTCTCGGCGGCGTCAAGCGCCATCCGCTGGATGTGCGTCATTAAGGCCATAAATCAATGGTATACGGACGAATGGCGTGATGTATAATTGCCCCTCAGCGCATAAGGCAAGGACGCTTTACGCCTTCGTCGGGGCTGCCGAGCCAGGCGCGGCGAGGCCGAACCTTCTCCGCTCACGCCGGGCCACGCCACGACCCACCTCCGATTCGATGCAGGTGGCCGATTCGATGCAGGTGGCCGATTCGATGCAGGTGACCGGTTAGATAGAGGTGAATGACAGCGATGTCCGGCCCCTTGCATGGCGTGCGCGTGTTCGATCTCACGCGAATTCTGGCCGGGCCGGTCTGCACCCAGATCCTCGGCGATCTTGGCGCCGACGTGATCAAGGTCGAGCGGCCGGGAAGCGGTGACGACACGCGCAAGTTCGGTCCGCCCTTTCTCACCGACGGCGCGGGCAGGGATACCACCGAAAGCGCGTATTTTCTCGGCACGAACCGGAACAAACGCTCGCTGACCCTCGACCTGGCGACACCGGAAGGGCAGGAGCTGGCGCGGCGCATCGTCGCTCGTTGCGCCGTCCTGGTCGAAAACTTCAGGCTCGGCGGCCTGGCCAAGTACGGCCTTGCCTACGACCAGCTCAAAGCCGATTTCCCGCGGCTGGTTTATTGTTCGATCACCGGTTTCGGCCACACCGGCCCCTATGCCGCGCGGCCGGGATACGACGTCCAGATCCAGGCGATGGGCGGCCTCATGAGCGTCACCGGCGAGCCCGATGGCGAGCCCCAGAAGGTGGGCGTGCCCATCGCCGACATCATGGCCGGAATGTACGCCGCGGTCGCGGTCAACGCCGCTCTGCGCCACCTCGAGGCCACGGGCGAGGGACAGCACCTCGATATCGCGATGCTCGATACTCTGGTCGCGACCCTGTCGATCCAGGGGCTGAATTACCTTTCCACCGGTCAGGTGCCCGGCCGCCTCGGCAATGCCCACCCCAGCATCGTTCCCTACCAGGTTTTTGCCGCGGCCGACGGCAATCTCGTCCTGGCCGTGGGCAACGACCAACAGTTCCAGCGCTTCTGTGAGTTCGCCGGCGTCCCCGAGCTGGCGTCGGAAGAGAAGTTCCGCACCAACGATGAGCGCGTGCGTCACCGCGACGAACTCATCAAGCGGCTCGATCTGATCTTCGCGCGGCATCCCCGCCAGTACTGGCTCGACGGGCTGGAACCGCTCAACGTGATTTGCGGCCCGATCAACACCATCGACCAGGTCTTCGCCCACCCGCAGGTGCGACACCGCGGGATGGAGATCGAAATGCCCCATGTGCTGGCCGGCGACAAGCCGATCCACCTGATCGCCAGCCCCATGAAGATGTCGGCGACGCCGCCGGCTTACGCGCATCCGCCGCCGACCCTGGGCCAGCACACCGACGAGGTTCTACAAGAGCTGCTCGACATGGGACAAGAGGAGATCGAAGGCCTGCGCCGGCGCGGCGTGATCTAGGGCTTACTCGGGCGGAGCCGCCATCGCCCCGCCATCGGCCACCGCCGCCCCCGGCGTCGCGAAGGCGGGAACTGCATGGCGCGTGAAGCCACTCTGTGCCTCTGCGGTTTCTTTCGTCGCGATGCGGGTTAGCGGGGCGCCGCGCAATTACGCATTAACCTTTAGGG
>JADFMW010000139.1 GCA_022563655.1 Pseudomonadota bacterium | reverse complement strand
CGGTCGAGCGCGACGCCTCGGGCAACGCCCACGAGCTCGGGCTGTCGTACGCCGCGGCGCTCGGCGCGGGGCGCGCCGGCATCCTCGAGACCACCTTTCGCGAGGAGTGCGAGACCGACCTGTTCGGCGAGCAGGTGGTGCTGTGCGGCGGACTGACCTCGTTGATCGCCGCCGGCTACGAGACCCTGGTCGAGGCCGGCTACGCGCCCGAGATGGCCTACTTCGAGTGCGTCCACGAGGTCAAGCTGATCGTCGACCTGATCTACGAGGGCGGCATCGCCAACATGCGCTACTCGGTCTCGAACACCGCCGAGTACGGCGATTACTCGCGCGGCCCGCGCATCATCGACAAGCGGGTGCGGGGCGAGATGAAGCGCATCCTCGCCGACATCCAGTCGGGCCGGTTCGCCCGCGAGTGGGTGCTCGAGAACCAAGCCAACCAGACCAGCTTCAAGGCCATGCGCCGGCGCGCCGCCGAGCACGACCTCGAGGCCGTGGGCAAGAAGCTGCGCGCCATGATGCCGTGGATCGGCGAACAAGCCCTGGTCGACAAGAGCAAGAACTAGCGAAATAGGGGAAAGTCTCCTTTTTCGGCCCCTTTTTCGGGCCCGTCCTCGGCCCCCTTTTCGGCCCCTTTTTCGGCCACGCTGGTGCCGGTCTGGCCCGGCGGCCGACGGCGGGCGGCGGGCCCGGGATCGTCGTTTCCCGTTTCGATGGCGAGCCGCGCGGGCTTGAGGTCGGCCGTGCCGGCCCCGGAGCGGGCGCTCCACTGCGCACTTTCGCGCGCGGCGAGGACATTCACGCCCGCAGGCCGCCGATCCCCCGCGCTAAGATCGAGGAAGAGATAAAGAGCTAGCTTTTTCAGGCCGGTTTCGTCTATTGTTAAGTTCGTCGTTTCGATCTTGTATTGATACCGCTTCTCTTCGGTTCGGACATGATGACGGCGAACACGACCGCAGCCACGGCAAACCCACCGGTGCGCGAAATCGCGCGCGGGCGGCGCGTGGGCGCGCCGAAGGGTCGCGCTGCGGTCGCGTTGGCATGTGGCGAGGTCCTTCGACTTAGGGGCCCCTGAACGGGATTTCGCCGCGCCAGCGGCCGTTCAGGGGAGATCGAATAGCGATCCTCGACCGAATCGGAAATGAGAAGGACCACTCACATGTCCACGGACGACCGGGTCATAATATTCGACACCACCATGCGCGACGGCGAGCAGTCGCCGGGCGCCTCGATGAATCTCGAGGAGAAGCTGCGCATCGCCGAGGTGCTCGAGCGCATGGGCGTCGACGTCATCGAGGCCGGGTTCGCCATCGCCTCGGCCGGCGACTTCGAGGCGATCCGCGAGATCTCGAAGCTGGTGAAGGACTCCACCGTGTGCAGCTTGGCGCGGGCCGCGCGCGGCGACATCGACCGTTCCGCCGAGGCGCTCAAGCCGGCGGCGCGCAAGCGCATCCATACCTTCATCGCGACCAGCCCGCTGCACATGAAGCACAAGCTGCGGATGGGGCCCGAGCAGGTGCTCGAGGCGGTGATCGACAGCGTCACGTACGCGCGCAAGCTGTGCGACGACGTCGAATGGAGCTGCGAGGACGGCTCGCGCAGCGAGCACGACTTCCTGTGCCGCACCGTCGAATCGGCGATCGAATGCGGCGCGCGCACCATCAACATCCCCGACACCGTCGGCTACACCCTGCCCGAGGAGTTCGCCGCGCTCATCACGATGCTGCTCAACCGGGTGCCGAACATCGACAAGGCGATCATCTCGGTCCATTGCCACAACGACCTCGGTCTCGCGGTGGCCAACTCGCTGGCCGCGGTCGGCGCCGGTGCGCGGCAGATCGAATGCACCATCAACGGCCTTGGCGAGCGGGCCGGCAACGCGGCGATGGAAGAGATCGTCATGGCGCTGCGCACCCGCCACGACAGCATGCCGTATACGACGGGCATCAAGACCGAGCACATCATGAAGGCGTCTCGGCTCGTCGCGGCGATCACCGGCTTCGTCGTCCAGCCCAACAAGGCGATCGTCGGCGCCAACGCGTTTGCCCACGAAGCCGGCATCCACCAGGACGGCATGCTGAAGCACGCGGGCACTTACGAGATCATGACCCCGGAATCGGTCGGCCTGGTCAAGTCCACCCTGGTGATGGGCAAGCACTCGGGGCGCCACGCCTTCAGGCGCAAGTTGGAGGAGCTGGGCTACGAGCTCGGCGACAACGCGCTGCAAGAGGCTTTTCACCGCTTCAAGAGCTTGGCCGACAAGAAGAAGGAAATCTTCGATGAGGACATCGTCGCCCTCGTCGACGACGAGGTCGCCCACGGCCTCGACCTCATCAGGTTCGCCTCGCTACACGTGATATGCGGATCGACCGGGCCCCAGCAGGCGACGCTGACGCTGGAGGTCGACGGCGAGGAGCGCTCGACCACGGCCACCGGAAACGGCCCGGTCGACGCGACGTTCAACGCGATCAGCGAGCTGTTCCCGCACCAGGCGAGGCTGTCGTTGTACCAGGTCCACGCCGTCACCGGAGGAACCGACGCCCAGGCCGAGGTGACGGTGAGGCTTGTCGAGAATGACCGCACGGTCAATGGACATGGCGCCGATACCGATACCCTGGTGGCGTCGGCGCGCGCCTACGTCAACGCCTTGAACAAGCTGCTGTTGAAGCGCGAGCGCACCGCCCCGGCTGCGATTTCCGCTTGAGTGCGGCGCGATTCGTGATAGGTAAGCTTCGTCTCCCGGGCCGCCGGAGCCCGGGCGCTCGGCGGCCCGGCAAGTAGAGAGGGAGAAGTTAGAAAGAGCATGTTTTCGCGAATGCTTGGCATGATGTCCGCCGACATGGCGATCGACCTTGGCACGGCCAACACCCTAGTCTATGTCAAGGGCCGCGGCGTCGTGCTGAACGAGCCGTCGGTCGTCTCCATCGTCAACACCCATGGCCGGAAGCAGGTGCTCGCCGTCGGCGAAGAGGCCAAGCAGATGCTCGGCCGCACGCCGGGCCACATCGAGGCGATCCGTCCCCTGCGCGACGGCGTCATCGCCGACTTCGAGGTCGCCGAGGAGATGATCAAGCACTTCATCCGCAAGGTGCACAACCGGCGCAGGCTCGGCGGCCTCGCCAGCCCCGATATCATCGTCAGCGTGCCCTCGGGCTCGACCCCCGTCGAGCGCCGGGCGATCCAGGACTCGGCGGAGAGCGCGGGCGCCCACCGCGTGTACCTGATCGAGGAGCCGATGGCCGCGGCGATCGGCGCTGGTCTGCCGGTGACCGAGCCCACCGGCTCGATGATCGTCGACGTCGGCGGCGGCACCACCGAGGTGGCGGTGCTCTCGCTCGGCGGCGTCGTCTATTCGCGCTCGGTGCGGGTCGGCGGCGACAAGATGGACGAGGCCATCATCGGTTATATCCGGCGCAACCATAACCTGCTCGTCGGCGAAGGCAGCGCCGAGCGGATCAAGGAGAAGATCGGTTCGGCCTGCCCGCCCGAGGACGGCGACGGCGAGGTGATGGAGATCAAGGGCCGCGATCTGATGAACGGCGTGCCCAAGGAGCTGGTCATCAGCCGGCGGCAAATCGCCGAGAGCCTGGCCGAACCGGTGGGAGCGATCATCGAGGCGGTCAAGGTGGCGCTCGAGCAGACGCCGCCCGAGCTCGCCTCCGACATCGTCGACAAGGGCATCGTGCTCACCGGCGGCGGCGCGCTGCTGACCGACCTCGATTTCGTGCTGCGCCACGCCACCGGCTTGGCGGTGTCGATCGCCGACGACCCGATGTTGTGCGTGGTGATGGGCACGGGCCGGTGCCTCGAGGAGATGAAGACGCTCAGGCACGTTTTGTACAACCAGTACGAATCCTAGCCGTGAGCCCTGCCCGGCCGCGGCTCGCCCGCTGAACCCGGGCGCTCGAACGCAAGGAGCAAGAAGGGGGCGTGAGACAGCAGGGCAGCCCGGTGAGACGCCTGGCCTTGCCCGTCAAGGGCTGGGTCCAGCGGTTCGCATTCGTGCTGCTCGTCGGCGCCGCGCTCAGCCTGTTGGTCTTCGGCAAGGCCGGCTCCCCTTTCATCGAACGGCTGCGCCTCACCATCACCGACGCGGCGGCGCCCGTGCTCGACATGCTGTCGCGGCCGGTCGCCAGCGCGTCGGCCGTCGTCGAGGAGGTGCGCCAGCTCGTCAACCTGCGCAGCGAGATGGTGCTTCTGCGCGATGAGAACGAACGGCTCAGGCGCTGGCAGGCGGTGGCGCGCAAGCTCGAGCACGAGAACACGGCGTTCCGCGACCTGCTCAACTTCGTGGCCGATCCCCTCCCGGGCTTCATCACCGCGCGGGTGATCGGCGATGCCAGCGGCGCCTTCGTGCGTAGCGTCCTGATTACCGCCGGCGCCCGCGACGGCGTGCGCAAGGGTCAGGCGGTGGTCAACAGCAACGGCCTCGTCGGCCGGGTCGTCGAGACCGGCGCGCGCAGCGCCCGCGTCCTGTTGCTCACCGACCTCAACGCGCGCATTCCGGTGGTCGTCGAAGCGACGCGCCTCGCCGCGATTCTCGCCGGCGATAACAGCGACCGCCCGCGCTTGATTTTTCTGCCCAAAAACGCGCGCGTCTCGGTGGGCGACCGGATCGTGACGTCGGGCCGGGGCGGGATGCTGCCGGCCGGCCTGCCCATCGGCGTCGTCACTTCGCTCGACGGGGATTCGGTGCGGGTGCAGCCCTTCGCCAACTGGCACACGCTCGAGTACGTGAGGGTGCTCGACTACGTCCTGTCGAGCGCGCTGCCCTCGACGCACCTGGCGGATCGGGCGGGGCCGCAGCGATGAACGTCATCCTCTTACGGCGACTCGAGCGGGGGATTCGCAGCCTTACGCCGTTCGTCACCACGCTCGCCCTCGTGCTTCTCGGCACTCTGCCCCTGCCGCTGCCGGGCTTCGCCACGGTGATGCCGTGGCTGACCTTGATGGCCGTCTATTACTGGAGCATCTACCGGCCCGACCTGTTGCCCCTTGTGGCCACGTTCCTGCTCGGCCTGGTGCAAGACAGCTTGAGCGGAACGCCGTTGGGACTGAACGTGTCGGTGCTGTTGGTGGTGCAGGGTGTGGTGGTGTCGCAGCGCCGCTTCTTCCACGGCAAGACGTTCCTCGTCGAGTGGTGGGGGTTCATGTTGGTGGCGCCGGGCGCGGCGCTCGCCGCCTGGGTGCTCGTCTCGCTCTATTTCGGCGTCTTGGTGGCGCCGCAGCCGCTCGGCATCCAGTTGTTGTTGTCCATCGCGCTCTACCCGTGCCTGGCGTGGCTGTTCGCCCGCGCCCAGCACCATCTGTTGCGGTCGACCTGAGATGCCCCACAGGGACTTGGCTCGCGTCAAGATGTTCAACCGGCGAGTGGCGCTGCTCGCGGGCGGCAAGTTCGTGCTGTTCAGCGCGCTGGTCGGGCGCCTCTACTACCTGCAGGTGGTGGAATCGGATCGCTACGTCACGCTGTCCGACGATAACCGGATCAACCTCAGGCTGCTGCCGCCGCCGCGCGGGCGCATCCTCGACCGGCGCGGCGAGCACCTGGCGACGAACCGGCTCAATTACCGCGTGGTCATGATCTCGGAGCAGACGCCGAGCGTCGAGGCCACCCTCGAGGCGCTCGGCAAGCTGATCCCGATCAGCGAGGGCGCGCACCGCAAGGTGCTGAGCGAGAGCCGCCGCAAGCGCGGCTTCGTGCCCATCACCGTGCGCGCGGACCTCTCCTGGGACGAGGTTGCGCGCGTCGAGGTCAACGCACCTGACCTGCCGGGGGTCATGATCGACGTCGGCCAAAGCCGCCATTACCCCTTGGGACCGACGGCGGCGCACGTGACCGGCTACGTCGCCGCGGTGTCCGAGGACGAGCTCTCGGGCGACCCGTTGCTCGAACTGCCCGAGTTTCGCATCGGCAAGAGCGGCGTCGAGAAAACATACGACCTGGCGCTGCGTGGCAGCGCCGGCAACAGCCAAGTCGAGATCAACGCCTATGGCCGGGTGATCCGCGAGCTGGAGCGCCAAGAAGGGCAGCCGGGAGACGACCTCGTGCTGACCCTCGACAACGGCCTGCAGCGGTATGTGAGCGCTCGCCTCACCGGCGAGGGCGCTGCCGCGGTGGTGCTCGATATCCACACCGGCGACGTGCTCGCGCTCGCGTCGAACCCGAGCTACGACCCCAATGCGTTCAGCAAGGGATTGTCGCGCGCCGCGTGGCGGGAAATCGTTGAAAACCCGCGCAAGCCGCTCACCGACAAGGCCACCGCCGGCCAGTACCCGCCAGGCTCGACGTTCAAGATGATGGTCGCGCTGGCGGCGCTCGAGGGCGGCGTGCTGACGCCGGAGCACCGCGTCGTGTGCACCGGCAAGATCCGGCTCGGCGACCGCATCTTCCATTGCTGGAAGCGGGGCGGCCACGGCGAGCGGCAGATGATCGACGCCATCGAGCAGTCGTGCGACGTGTACTTCTACGACGTCGCGCGCCGCGTCGGCATCGACCGCATCGCCAAGATGGCGCGCCGCTTCGGCTTCGGCAAGCCCTCCGGCATCGATCTGCCCGGCGAGCTCTGCGAGCACGTCTACATCGAGAAGGTTCCCTTCACGCCCCCTGACAACCCGGTAGACGAGGCGCTTGCTGAATGGTTGACCCAGCAGGACCGCGATCCCTTCGCAGAGATCACGGTTCCAAGGGCTGGCCAGCAGCTTGAACAGTGGGTCGGTCGCGGTATCCGCACCACAACCGACTGGGCGTCGATCACGTTGTTCGATACGCGAGTCCTGTCCGCCAAGTACGGACATGAGTTGCTCAAGGGGCTGCCACCGCTCCCCTTGGTCAACGAATGTGCTCCAGCCTAGTGCTGTGGTACCCATAGCCCCCAGCAGCCTTCCAAGGCTGCCGGGGGCACATCTCTGCTGCCGCCCGGCAGCGGGGATGGCCCATGCCACTTGTGCGGTGGCATGGGCGATCCCCTTTTCGAACCCGCCACTCCGGCGATCAGTGATGGGCCACGTTGCCCCTCGCCTCTCAACAACCCGATGTGGCCATGCCGCATCAACGCAAGGAACGCAATGTCTTCTCATGACATCTCTATCAGCACGCCCTACGCGCTCGCCGTCCATCCGGCGGCGACAGTGGGAGCCATCGTCGAAGCAATCAACCAGCTGGTCACGAACGAGTCGCGCCGGTTTTCCCTGGATGCGTCCGCCAGCGTCGTCCTGGCCAGCGAGGCCGCCGAGGCGCCGCCGCCCAACGAGTAGGTGGCGCCGA
>JADFMW010000138.1 GCA_022563655.1 Pseudomonadota bacterium | reverse complement strand
CCGCGCATCGAGTGCCCTTCCGCGGCATCGCGGCGAGCAGCGCGACCGCGTTCGCGACTCCCATGGGCTCGGTGCCTGTCGACGTCGAGGCCGTGCAAAGCATCCGCGGCTTGCCGCGCCTCGTCGTTCTCGACGAGGCGCACCGGCTCGAGCACAGCCTCGAGGTGCAGCTGCCCTTTCTCCAGCGCGTGATGGGCGATTTCAGCGTCGTGCCCCTGGTGGTGGGCGACGCCACGGCCGAGGAGGTGGCCGAGGTGCTCGAAGCCCTGTGGGGAGGCCCGGACACGGCGATCGTCATCAGCTCGGACCTCAGCCACTACCACGATTACGAAACCGCGCGACGGCTCGACGCCGCCACGTCGCGCGCGATCGAAGAGCTGCGCCCCGACGACATCG
Organism: Pseudomonadota bacterium; assembly: GCA_022563655.1. Taxonomy (GTDB): domain Bacteria; phylum Pseudomonadota; class Alphaproteobacteria; order JAAXGF01; family JAAXGF01; genus JADFMW01. Next base: position 6,931 of record JADFMW010000138.1, on the reverse strand, counting down.
GGCCCGATCAGGCGTGCGGCCGGCTGCCCATCAAGGGGCTGTTGCGCGTCGCCCGCGCCCACGGCCTCAAGGCGACGACGGTCGATCTGCGCAACTCGGGCGATACCGCGGGGCCGCGCGGCGACGTGGTCGGCTATGGTGCCTGGGTATTCGCCTGACAGATCCGGCGCGCCGGATCGGCTGCTCGCGCGCCACGGCGGCACACTGTTGCGCGTCGCCCTCGATTCGATCGGCCACGGCCTCGCCCACGGCACTCAGCTCGGCGTCGATCTCGCTCGCTATCCGCCGGTGCTGTGCGCCGAGCACGCGAGCTTCGTCACCCTAATGGTCGCAGGCAAACTGCGCGGCTGCATCGGCAAGTCGCGGGCGTGCAACCCGCTGGTCGCCGATGTCGCCGAGAATGCCTTCGCCGCGGCTTTCGAGGACACCCGTTTCGCGGCGCTGACCTCGGCCGAGGTCGACGACATCGACGTCAAGGTGTCGGTGCTCAGCGACCCCGAGCCGTTGCGCTTCACCGGCGAAACGGACCTCCTGTCCAGATTGCGGCCGGGGATCGACGGGGTGATCCTCGAATGCGGCTCGCTGCACGGGGTGTTTCTGCCCGACGTGTGGCAGACGCTGCCGGAGCCGCGCGATTTCCTCTCCAACCTGAAGGTCAAGGCGGGCATGCGGTCCGACTACTGGTCGACCGAGATGACCGCCCTGCGGTTCACCACGGCGTCAACGTCGCTCTCGGCGCCGAGCGGCACGGACTGATCCGCCGTGGCGGGCGACGCGGCGATCGCCACTTTGGCCTTTCGCTCGGGCAGCGCGTCGGGCACATTACGCGGCCACGGCATCGAGCGAAACGGCACCGGGGCGAGGTTTGGCCGAAAGCGGCAAGTTCGAGGTGCGCTTCTGGGGGGTGCGCGGCGGTATTGCCTGCCCCGGCCCGAGCACCGCGCGCTATGGCGGCAACACGCCCTGCATCGAGGTGCGCCTGGGCCGCCACACGCTGATTCTCGACGCCGGCACCGGCATCCACCTGCTCGGGCAGGCGCTCAACGAGCGGTCGCCGGTCGCCGCCGATATCTTCTTCAGCCACACGACCTTGGAGCGCATCGGCGGGATTCCTTTCTTCACCGCCGCCTACAACCCGAAGAACACCTTCCGCATCTGGGCCGGCCACCTGTCGACGCGCCCGGGCGTCCAAGAGGTCCTGGCCGGGCTGATGGCCGAGCCGGTGTTCCCCGTGCCGATCGGCATCATGGGGGCGAGGCTCGAGTTCAACGACTTCGGCGCCGGCGAGACGCTCGAGCCGGCCCCCGGCGTGCGCCTGCGATCGGCGGCGCTCAACCGCTCGCTGCCGGTGATCGGCTACCGGATCGAGTGGAACGGCAAGAGCGTCGGCTACGTGTCAGACCTGATCGCCGGCCCCGAGGGCGACGAAGCAGCCGCCCTCGCGCTGCTCGAAGACGCCGACCTGGCGATCTGCAACACGGCCGAGAATGCGCCCGGGGCGGCCGACTGGCGCTGCGGCGCGCGGCTGTGCGACCTCGCCGGCGCCAAGACCTACGTCGTCTTTCACCACTCCCCGGACCACGACGACGCGGCGATGGACAAGATTGCCGCCGAGGCCCAAGCGCTCAGGCCCGGCACGGTGATCGCGCGCGAAGGGATGACGCTGACGCCCTGAGCGCCGGCTCGCGCACGCCTCGGCATTGCGCCGCCAAGCGCTTGCCGGCCGGGCGCCGGCGCCGTGTCGCTTGGGTAGGGGGGCGGGCGCACCACGACCGTCCCCCTGATACGCATCAGTACCGCACCAGCGCCGCGCCGGCCCCGGCGTTCATGGGTAGGGCTGGGCAGGGGGGCAGTTGGGCACACACCCCGGTGGGGGCATCGAGCGCATAGGTTCCACCCAGCCACCGCCCAAAACAAATGGGTTGTTGCCGAAAATTTCTAGAAACAAAATGGGCCGCTTCCTAAATTTTCCGCGGACAAAGGGCCAATTTTCACCGATCTCGGCTCCGGCAGAATAAGAATTAATAGTAAATGCTTATTCTACTACTCTATTAAATTGAACAATATCACAATAAAAAGTGTTGGCGTCTTTACTCAGTCTTTCATAATCAGTTTACCACCCGTCACCACTATGTCATATTGAACAAACCATAACATTACCTTTTAATAATTTCCCCTTTATAGTAGTCGATCCTTTTGGCACCCAAAATGATCCTACCGTCTTGACGCCTTTAAAAGAATTTTCTTTTTGAGAAATTATGACAACTTCTTTTTCCTCTGGATAAGCACCTTCCCACTTCCCTCTTAAATCATAAACAACAATATCCTTACCTGATGAATCTTTGTATGTCATCGTATGCGGGGCACCGAGTTGTGGATAGAAATCCGGCTTTAGTTCGGTTGCATCACTAGGCGATGCCATCATTAAACTAACTAATCCTCCAGCCGCTGTTCTTGTTAATCCTGCTTTATGATGTGCCATATAACTCAATATAGCCAAATACATTTTGCCTGATTTATGCATTTTATCTCCCTCCAACCTGTTTGTCGCCAACGATAGCATAAATTCCATTCCACACAAACATATCGTTGATCTGATAAGGTACAATGTGATCTCACTTTAGTTATCGGGCCGCTTTGGCGATCAAAAGCCCGGCGCCTGACCTTTTCGCGCTGTGAGAGCGTACCCCAGCGCGCGCGGCACACACCTAACCTGCCGAGCAATCCGGATGCTACGTGCGAACGCGAAACCTCCACCACCAAAGCCGCCGACTCCCGCACCAACCGGGCGCGGTCAAAGCTGATCGAGAAAATCCTGGATATCGTTTAGGAGGCTGATTAGTTCGCGGCAATGCCCGAGCAGAGAGGCGAAGTCTTTTGATTTAGGTGCCTGGTTCAAGGCCAGGATTAGGTCTTGGCTCAAGGATACGCGGTATTTCTCTGTCGGCCCCTCTCCATACGCCCCTTCGCTGTAGGCACCAAAGCCATACGCGCTCCCGCCTTCAGTGTGGCGGGACACGGGGTAGTGACCGAGGAGATTGCGGGTTCCCTTGCCGCCCGTGGCTACCACGATCCGTTCATATAGCTTTTCCCACTCTGCGAGTTTCGGGTCTGAGCTGAGCCGATGGCGCATAGCTGTGTTGGCCTGATCGCGCCGAAAACTGCTACTCCGAATGCCGTATAGCAGGCGAATAGCGAGATCACGTTCGATGCCGAGAGACTTCTGGTAAACATCAACGCTGGCAAGTTCCAGCGCCGCTGAGAGGCTTATGACAGCGCCAACGATGGCGTAGAATTTGATCTCCTGATTGGGCAGAGCCTCTAACGCGGCAAGATCGGGTATATGGTGACGAGCCATGGCTGACACTCGCAAGCTTAAATGTGAATTGACAGACCAAGAAGCTGCCTATCGGCGTGACGAGGCGCTGAAGCGGATGTTCAACACTCCGCCGCGTCTTAGGAAGGCTACTCCGATGGGCGGCGAGACAAAAGCCCTGCAAGAACCTCCTCGGCTCAAAGAACGCGGCGTTTAGGGCCGCGCTTCCTGCCCGTAAGTTCGCCGATAGGTGAGGCGCTGGCGACGGGGCATGGGACGGCACATATCCAGTGCAGCGCTGCCGTAAGAATGTTATGTTATAATGTTACACATGCAACAACGAAACGAGAGTGAGAAGATGGCAACAGCAACGGAACGGGTGCGGAATTATCGGGATCGGAAACAGCGCGGCGCTGTGATGGTGTCGATTGAGGTGGAGGGACCGATAATCAGCGCAGTGCAATATGAGGCTTAGCTCGACGACGATACGCTCAGTGGAATCTGCACCGACAAGGCCATGCTGGCCGAGGCTATCCAGACTAGGCTGAACGATTGGGCCGTAAAGGTTTTTGAAGCATTTGAAGCCGCCGAGGCAGCGGGCGAGGTTTGAGCCGACCTTCGGTGGGTTCCCAAACTGGCGACAATCCGTTTCTGGCTCCACAGACAAGAACCAGTAACCTAGGGCGGCAGTGTCGGCTTTGGAGGGAAGAACCGCAACATCGCCTCGGCGAAGTCCCACCTACCGGCGGGATTCCCCTCCAACCATTTCAGATAGCCCTGCGGACCGTATATTGAATTGCGCAAGTCGATTTGGAGGCGCAGCGGACTAATCGTGATCCGGTAACCATAAGGAACCGGCCAGGGAACCATCGGGTTCGGGCTGCTCAGGCTGTCTTGTTCATCTACCTTGACCAGTCGCAGCGCCGGCTTAAGGTCCTCGGAAACGACAGACCACACAATACGCCGGCGACGCCCTTTAATATTCTCACGTTTGGTATCAAGCACGTAGTTCGGGTGTGCTTGATGGGCGATCTTGTGACGGAACCCTGCCCACAAAATTTCTAGCTCGTATGAAGGGTAATGTTCCGGGTCGAGGAACCTTGCGGCATAGGCTTGAACATCTTTAACCTTCGCGAACTTGACCCCTCTGTACAGGGTCGCAAGCAAATCCAAGAAAGCGCAACTCTCCATTAGCGCGGGGAACCAGGCGACCTCGCCCTTTTCAGTAGCAGTTAGACAGCACCTAACGTTTTTGCCAACAAAGCGGGACAAACCCCACAACCATGACCTAGCGAACTTGACAACCTCGTCGTCAGTTCTGAACCGGTGAATTGTCATCGTCTAGGGGCTTCAAAAAGGGGCTTTGCGGCGTGGTCGGCCGTAGGCCAACCAGCAGCGCCTTGAGAGCCTACACTAACTCAGCACCGAGGCACCACAAGCCCGCATTCCTAGCGGGGCTAATCTTAACACGCTGCGTGCGAGGATTTAATCGGGTTGCTATGGCTCCGCCGGAACGGTGTTGCTGGGGTATATAGCTGGGCTTATGCACCCGTCCACGGGCCGGGCCGGCGCTACAAACGTGAGCCGAGCCGAATTTTCCCCGTTGAGCCGCTACCCAGCCCGCTACCCAATCAAATCAATCGCGTGATCGTCTTTTTAACATACTGAATTAACGATATATATTCTGCTCGTCCACCCGGCGCCGTGGCGCTTGGTCAGCGCGGCCGGATCGCGGCGATCACGGCCGCGGTCGAGAGATCGGCCAGCGAAGGGCTTTGCAGGACAGCCACCGAAGGACCCCGCGGCGCGGCGCGCACCGGGTTGGAAGCGCTCGAATACAAGACCACGCACGGGCACCCGGCAGGGGCAATCAGGTGCATGGGCCCGGTGTCGTTGCCCACCGCGACCGCGGCGCCCCTGGCAAGCTCGATGATTTCCTCGAAGCTCGTTTGACCGCATAGATCCAGCGCGCGGCCGCAGCCGCGGGCGATGGCGGCGAGAGTCGCGCGTTCGGCCGCCGTGCCGATGAGCACCGGCCGCATCCCCTGCCCGGCCAGCCACGCGCCCAGCGCCTCGTAACGTGCCGACGGCCATCGTTTTTCGGGCCGGTGCGCCGAGCCGCCGGGAACCAGCAAGGCGAAGCGAGGGGATAGATCGAACCGGCTCACGTCTGCTTTGGCCCACGACAAGTCGATGCCCGGGACGTCATGAATCCCGGCCACGGCGAGCTGCGCGGCCTGGCGCTCGATGGTGTGAATCCGCCGGCGCTCGGGGTTGGCGTCGGGGTGCGAGCAGCCGCGCGCGATGCCCGACCATTCCGGTCGCCGCCGCCAGCCGAACAAGCGGAAGTAGAGGCCGGTGCGACCCGAGGTCTGGAGGTCGTAGACGCGCACGAAGCGGCCGCGCCTGAGCCGCCGCGCCAGCTCGAGCCACGCCCGTGGTTGCCGAAGGCGCGGTCGGCTGTCGATCCAAATCTCGTCGAAATAGCCGCACGCCTCGCCGAGCCGGGCGTAAGGCGCGGTCGTAAGCAAGGTGATGTGGGCGTCGCGGTGATGGGCGCGAATGGCCTTGAACGGCCCCAGCGACAGCACGAAGTCGCCGAGCGCGCTGAGCCTGATGACCAGGACCCGATCGGGCCGCGCCGCGGCGCCGCGGCGAGCAGCCGCGCCAGCGCGCGTCATGCCGTCACTCGGGCGAAGAACTCGAGGTACCGCCGGATCACCGCGCTCTCGGTGTAGCTGGCCTCGTAGGTGGCCCGACCGGCGGCAACGAGACGCGCAGCCAATGCCCGGTCGGCGATGAGGCGGGCGACGGCGGCGGCGAGGGCGCCGGAATCGTCGATCGGCACCAATATTCCGTTCACCCCGTCGTCGATCAGCTCGCTCGGACCAACGCTGGCGGCGGCGACCAGCGGCACGCGATAGGCCCAGGCCTCGAGCGTCACGGTGCCGTGCGGCTCGGCGCGGGACGGATAAACACAGACGTCGGCCGCGGCGAACAACCCAGCCGTGTTCTCCCGCCAGCCCAGAAAGCGCACCCGAGGAGCCATGCCGGATCGCGCCGCCAGGGCCTCGAGCTCGCGGCGCAGCGGGCCGTCGCCGGCGATCCACAAATAGGCGCCGGGAAGCTGCGCCAACGCCTCGATCGCGACATCGAGCGCCTTGTTCTCGTGAAGCCGGCCCAGGGCGAGGAGCACCGTCGCGTCGGGTGGCGTATCGAGGGCGGCGCGATCCGCCGCCGGCGCGTCGGCGATGTCGGCGAAATTCGGCAGGTGGTGCGCGCGCTCCGGCGGCCAGCCCCCGCGGACCACGTAATCCACGATGCCGCGGGTGATGCCGATGAGATGATCGCAGCGCCGGTAGTACTTGAGATTGTAGTAGCCGCCAAGGCGGGCGGCATGAACGAAGCGCCGGCCGGCCGAACCCGCGCCGGGGCAAAACCGCGCTGCCCTGTTCATCCACGTCAGCACCACGTCGGGCTTGAAGGCGGCGATCTCGCGCCTGAGCCGCGGCCTCGTGACCAGGTCGAGCGCGCCGCCGAAGCCCAGCTCGACCACCTCGATCCCGGCGGCCCTGAGCGCCCGGGCGCGCTCTGGGTGACGCCGGATGACGGCGC
>JADFMW010000137.1 GCA_022563655.1 Pseudomonadota bacterium | reverse complement strand
ACGAAGCGGCCGGCGACGAAGGTGGTGTGCGCCGAGGGCGGCAGGTGCAGCCGGTGGCTCATCAGCGGCCGGATGTCGCGCCAGTTCAGGCGCACCGGCGCGAGCGTGCCGTGCCAGCCGACCGCGTCGAGCGGGTTGTGCGCATACGTCAGCGTGCTCACCTCACCGTGGCGCTTGACGCGGACGCGCCAGGTGGTGCCATCGGCCTGGCCGCCTTCGGCCTGGGCGCGGAACGCCGCGTCGATGGCGGGCGTATCCAGCATCGCCGGGTCGAACACGGCGTGGGCGCCGACCATGCCCTTGTCGGGCAGGCGGTAGGCGTCGCTGGTGGCCTCGAGCAGCAGCGCCGCGACCGGCTCCGAGGGCTCGATGCGCCACATCGTGCCGCGCGGCAGCACGATGTAGTCGCCGTCGCGGAACGCCAGGTGGCCGTAGTCGCAGAACAGGTCGCCGGCGCCCTCGTGGATGAACATCAGCTCGTCGCCGTCGGCGTTTCGCGCGAGATGGTCCATCGCCCCCTCGAGGCGCCAGAAGCGCAGGCCGAGGTGGCGGTTGGCCATGACCGCCGGCGCCTCCCAGGGCGACGGCGCCGAGGCGTCGAGCCGGTTGAGATCGAAGGCGCGGGGCCTGAGCGGCCCTTCGATCGCGACCCAGCCGGTGGGCGGGTGGCGGTGGTGCATCTGGGTCGACGGGCCAGAGAACCCCTCGCGCCCGAGTTCGCGCTCATACGTGCCTGCGGGCAGATCGGCATGCGCCTGCCGCGAGGCCGTGCCCTCGACCCTGGGCAGCGAGATCCACTTAGGCATCGTGAAGCACGCCACGGGCGATCTGGTCGCGCTCGATCGACTCGAACAGCGCTTGGAAGTTGCCCTCGCCGAAGCCTTCGTCGCCCTTGCGCTGGATGATCTCGAAGAAGATCGGCCCGATCATCGTTTCGGTGAAAATCTGCAATAGCAGGCGGCCGGATTGGGGCGCCCCGTCGATCAGAATGCGGTATTGCCGCAGGCGCTCGAGATCCTCGCCGTGGCCGGGCAGCCGTTCGTCGACGGCGTCGTAGTAGGCGTCGGGCACCGACATGAAGTCGACGCCGCGCCGGCGCAGCGCGTCGACCGCGGCGTAGATGTCGTCGGTCGCCAGGGCCACGTGCTGGATGCCCTCGCCCTTGTAGGCGGCCAAATACTCCTCGATCTGCGACTTCTCGTCGGCCGATTCGTTGATCGGAATGCGGATCTTGCCGCACGGGCTGACCATCGCCCGCGACCTCAGCCCCGTGGCACGGCCCTTGATGTCGAAGTAGCGGATCTCCCGGAAGCCGAACAGCCGCTCGTAGAAGGCCGCCCACGCGTCCATCCGCCCGCGGTGGACGTTGTGGGTGAGGTGATCGACATACGCGAGCCCGATGCCTTCGGGGCGCTCCGGCACGCCCTCTATGGGCATGAAATCGACATCGTAGATCGTGCGCTCGCCGTAACGGTCGACCAGATGGAGCAGGCTGTCGCCGATGCCCATGATGGCCGGGATATTGAGCTCCATCGGCCCCACCGTCCGGCGATAGGACCGGGCGCCCATCTCGATCGCGTTGCCAAACGCGAACGCGGAATCGCGCACCCGAAAGGCGATGGCGCAGATCGAGGGGCCGTGGACGCGGGCAAAGGCTTGCGCGAAACACTGCGATTCGGCGTTGATGATGAAATTGATGTCGCCCTGGCGGTACAGGGTGACGTCCTTCGAGCGATGGCGGGCGGCGGCGGCGAAGCCCATCGCCTCGAACGCCGAGGCCAGCGCCGCGGGGTCGGGCGCGGCGTACTCGACGAACTCGAAGCCGTCGGTGCCCATCGGGTTTTCAGGGGTATCAGCCATCATCGAATGTTCTCGTCCTCGCCGCGGGCCGCCCCCACGGCACGGTCGCACGCTTGCCGGCTCCTGATGTCATGTGGTTTGCCGCCCAGCTCTTGCCAAGGGAGCGCCGCTCGGCATTCAACGCGGCCGTTGTGCCGCGACGGCCGCGTGCTATAACGGGAGCCCCGGGAACATCGTGGAGCCGCCGCGCGAGGCCGATGGATCCGATCATCCTCATCCTCAACGGTCCCAACCTGAACCTGCTCGGTGAGCGCGAGCCCGAGATCTACGGGCGCCAGACCCTCGCCGACATCGAGGCGATGTGCGTCGAACGAGGCAAGGCGCTGGCGCTCGAGGTGGACTTTCGCCAGTCCAACAGCGAGGGCGATCTCGTCGAGTGGGTCCAGCAGGCGCGCGGCCGCGCCGCCGGCATCGTCATCAACGCGGGCGCGCTGTCGCACACGTCGATCGCCATCCTCGACGCGCTGTTGGCGGTCGAGCTGCCGGTCGTCGAGGTCCACCTCTCGAACATTTTTCGCCGCGAGCACTTCCGCCGCCACTCGCACGTCGCCCGCGCGGCAAAGGGGGTGATTTGCGGCTTCGGCGGCCAGGGCTACGCGCTGGCGCTGGAAGCGATCGCGCGCCTCGTGGGCGATAAGGACCAGGGCCGGTGAGCAAGCTCGAGATCGATACCGATCTGATCCGCCGGCTCGCCGATCTGCTCGATGAGACGGGGCTGAGCGAGATCGAGGTGAGCGAGGGCGACATGCGCATCCGCGTCGCCCGCGACGGCGTCGCGCACGCCCCCGCCGCCCAACGCGCCCCCGCCCCGGCCGCCGCGCCGGCGGAGCAGCCCCGCCTCGACGCCAGCCACCCGGGGGCCGTGACCTCGCCCATGGTCGGCACGCTCTATGTCGCCCCCGAACCCGATTCGCCGCCCTTCGTCAACGTCGGCGACGCGGTCACCGAGGGCCAGACCCTGTTCATCATCGAGGCGATGAAGGTGATGAACCCGATCCGCGCGCCGCGCGCCGGGAAGGTCGCGAAGCTCCTGGTCGGCAACGGCGACCCGGTCGAGTTCGGCGAAGTGCTGCTGATTCTCGAATAACGCCGGCGGCAATGTTCGACAAGGTGCTCATCGCCAACCGCGGCGAAATTGCCTTGCGCATCCACCGCGCCTGCCGCGAGATGGGCATTCGCACCGTCGCCGTGCACTCGACCGCCGACGCCGACGCAATGCACGTGCGTCTGGCCGACGAGAGCGTGTGCATCGGACCGGCGCCGGCGAGCGAGAGTTACCTCAACATCCCGGCGATCATCGCCGCCGCCGAGATCACCAACCCCGACGCGATTCACCCGGGCTACGGCTTCTTGGCCGAAAACGCCAGCTTCGCCGAGATCGTCGAGGAGCACGGCTTCACCTTCATCGGCCCCAAGCCCGAGCACATCCGCGTCATGGGCGACAAGGTCGCCTCCAGGCGAGCGATGGGCGCGCTCGGTATCCCCGTCGTGCCGGGCTCCGACGGCCCGGTCGGCGATGTCGAGGAGGCCAAGAGCCTCGCCGCCGGGTTCGGCTATCCGGTGATGGTCAAGGCGGTGGCCGGCGGCGGCGGCAAGGGGCTGGCGGTGGTGCGCGGCCCGGACGGCATGGCCGACGCGATGGCGATAACGCGCACCGAGGCGCGGGCCAGCTTCGGTGACGATTCGCTGTACCTCGAGAAGTACCTCGAGCGGCCGCGCCACATCGAGATTCAGGTCCTCGCCGACGCGCACGGCGCGGTCGTCTGCCTCGGCGAGCGCGACTGCTCGGTGCAGCGGCGTCACCAGAAGCTGATCGAGGAGGCCCCGTCGCCGGCGCTCAACGACAGCGTGCGCGCAGGGCTCGCCCAAACCGTCGGCCGGGCCATACGCAAGCTCGGCTATCGCGGCGTCGGCACCGTCGAGTTTCTGTACCACGATGGGGCGTTCTATTTCCTCGAGATGAACACGCGCCTGCAGGTCGAGCACCCGGTGACCGAGATGATCACCGGCATCGATCTCGTGCGCGAGCAGATTCGCGTCGCCGCCGGCGCACGGCTCGGCTACCGCCAGCGCGACATCCGCTTCCACGGCCACGCCATCGAATGCCGCATCACCGCCGAGCACCCGGAGACGTTCGCCCCCTCGCCGGGGCGCATCACCCACTACCATGCCCCGGGAGGCCTCGGCGTGCGCGTCGATTCGGCGCTGTACTCGGGCTACACCATCCCGACCGCCTACGACAGCCTGATCGCCAAGGTGATCGTCAACGGCGCGTCGCGGAACGAATGCCTGATGCGCCTCCGCCGGGCGCTCGAGGAGTACGTCATCGACGGGATCGAGACCACGATCCCTTTGCATCGGCGGGTGATCGCCGAACCCGACTACGTCAACGGCGCCTACGACGTGACCTGGCTCGAGGAGCTTCTGGGGCGCGACAGCTAGATGCTACATCTTACCCCGGAGATCGTGCTTCGCGCCTACGGCCGCGGGCTGTTCCCCATGGCCGAGGGGCGCCATGATCGGCGGCTCTACTGGGTCGACCCGGAGAGCCGCGGCATCATCCCGCTCGACCGCTTCCACGTGCCCCGCCGCGTCGCCCGCCGGGCGCGCAGCGGATACTTCGAGGTGCGCGCCGACACGGCCTGCGCCGCGGTCATCGACGCCTGCGCCACGATCACGCGCTGGCGCAGCGAAACCTGGATCAACGATGAGATCATCGCGCTTTACCGCGCGCTGCACGAGGCGGGCTACGTGCACAGCGTCGAGTGCTGGCGCGACGGCGCCCTGGTCGGCGGGCTTTACGGCGTCGCCCTTAAGGGGGCGTTCTTCGGCGAAAGCATGTTCTCCCGCTTGCCCGACGCCAGCAAGGTGGCGCTGGTTGACCTCGTCGAGCGGCTCAGGCGCGGCGGTTTCCGCCTGCTCGATACCCAGTTCGTCACGCCCCACCTCAAGACCTTCGGCGCCATCGAGGTGCCCCGCGAGCGCTATCACGCGCTGTTGCGCGAGGCGCTCGAGGTGGACGCGCGCTTCTACTCCGGAGGCGGGGGCGGCAGCGGCGATTTGGAAATGCCCGGCTCGTCCGCCACGCGGCAGTCGAGAACCCAGATGTCGTAGACCGGGTGCTCGAGCGCGGACAGCGCCGGGCTCGAGGCGAACATCCAGCCCAAGAACAGCTCGTTGGGCCGCTCGCCCGGCTTGAGGTCGCGGATCTCGAGGTAGGCGGCGCTCTCCGGCGGCTTCTCGGGCGGCGCTTTGTGGCACGTGCGCACGGTGATCTCGAGGGTGCCGAAACGGACCGGCCGCTCGACCGGCGCCTCGATGGTCGAGACGCGCGCGGTGATCTTGTTCAGCCCTTGCAGCACGGCCACCGTCTCCGCCGCCGCGGCGGGCTGGGCGCCGAGCAGCACTACCGCCGCCGCGGCACAGGCGAGGCAGCGCGACCGTGCGGCGCACGGCAGGCTGATCGGGACGTCAGGCAACGTTGCGTTCCAAGCCTATTCCTCGAACCCGTCGGCGGCGGCGGCGGACACCGCCGATCCTCAACCTTGACACCGGCGAAGAGGCAGGGACCCGCGAAGCGGTAGGGCGAAGGGCGAGGTATACTCTCGCAATGCGCGGGTCATTCCTTGAAAGGCTCGTCGAGGGACTCGACCAGCTCGCGCAAGACCCGGCGCACCTGGGTCTCGTCGCAGCCCATGAGCACCGCGTCCTCGAGCGCGTCCTGGCACATGCCCCGAATCTCTTCGATGTTCTCTTCAAGAACCTTGAGCTTTTCGTAGCACGACAGCGGGGTGCCGTCGGGCGCCCGCCAAATCCTTTTGTTATGCCTGATCGGCGTCTGTGGCATCGGCCCCTCAAGAGGTTGAAGAAACTACCTTGAAAACGCGCTGTGTCCGATTCGATTCTAGAGCCGTCGATTATATCGCGAGCCACGCCGCTTGTGGCGATCTCCGGCGCAACGCCGCGGCCTGCGGCCCGCGGCCCGTAGCGCCCGGCGCCGATCCTACGCCGCCTCGTCCGCTCGCTCAACGGGCCGCCGGCCGCGGCGGCGCGGAACCCGCTCCGTGGGGGTGTTCGCCGGCCGCCTCGATCGGGCGCATCTCGCTCGCCGCCTCTCCCCACGAGAACCGAAATCAGGGACTTAGCACTCCTTGCCGCTGACACGAAACCCGTGACATTACCCGTTCGACTGCGGTGGTTGCATTACGCCCGTGAAAGACGCATAAGGCTGGCATGGGGACCGGGCGCAGCCGGGGCGAGCCGGCGGCGAGCGCCCCCGCGCCGGTCCCGTGCCGCGAGGGAGGCCACCGATGGCAGCGTCCGACAGCACCCGTCGCATCACGGTTCCTGCCATCGTCCGGCGCAAGGGCGGGGTGCCGATCGTCTGCCTCACAGCCTATACCGCCCCGGTGGCGAAAGTCCTCGATCAGCATGTCGACCTGCTGCTGGTCGGCGATTCGCTCGGCATGGTGATCTACGGCATGGACGGCACGCTCGGCGTGACCCTCGACATGATGATCGCCCACGGCGCGGCGGTGGCGCGCACGGCGCGGCGCGCGTGCGTCGTCATCGACTTGCCGTTCGGCAGCTACGAGGCCTCGCCCGAGGCCGCTTTCGCGACCGCCGCGCGCGTGCTGGCCGAGACCGGCTGCGCGGCGGTGAAGCTCGAGGGCGGCACCGGCATGGCCGAGACCGTGCGCTTTCTCACCGAACGCGGCGTGCCGGTGATGGGCCACGTCGGGCTCCAGCCCCAGTCGGTGCGGACGCTCGGCGGCTTCCGCGTCCACGGCCGCAGCGCGGCCGAAGCGGCGCGGGTGCGCGCCGACGCCACCGCCCGTGGCATCGGCGCCGCCCTCAAGTGGCACCAGCGGGCGTGGTGCCTGGACCGCGGCCTGGCCGAGGTGCGCTGGACGTTCGATCCGCTGGTGCGCCGCAACGTCGTCTTCAACCTGGTCCGTCTGGGGGCCCAGGTCGACCGCTACCTCGTCGACGCCTACGGCCCGATGTCCGACGACATCAACCGTGGCCTGCCGACCGATCGGGTCGTGGCCCGCTGGGACCTGACCTCCCGGCGGGTCGAGGCCGCCGCCAGCGGACGCACCGCCTCCCCCGACGTCGCCGCGCTGCACCGGGCCGGCGCGGCCACCGCGCTGGACGTCGGCGCGGACGGCGGGCCGGTGGTCACCCCCACCGACGCCCCCCGCCAGCTGCTGCACGTGCCCCCGGACATCGAGGCGGTGCGCGCTGCCGACGCCACGCTCGCGACGCGGTGGAGCGAGGCGATCCGCGCCACGCTGGGTGCGTCGCTGGACGCGGGCGCACGGGTCACCGGCGCGACGCGCGACGGGTGGCTGGTCCTGGCCGCCGGCGACCGGGTCGAGGAGCTGGCCCGGTGACGAGGCAGCTGCCCCCCGTCACCCTCGACCACGTCGAGCTGGTGCGCGTCCACCTGCCGCTGGTGCGGCCCTTCCGCACCTCGTTCGGGGTGCAGCACGTGCGCGACGCGCTGCTCGTCCACGTCCGCGACGCGGA
>JADFMW010000136.1 GCA_022563655.1 Pseudomonadota bacterium | reverse complement strand
AAGCCGCCCGGGCAATCGAGACTGCCCAGCAGCATCTGCAACAGGTGCAGCGCGCGGCAGGTGTGGAAACCGTTCGAATGGGCCGAGATGCCACGCATGGCGTGGAACGAGACCGGCCGGCCGATCATCTTGTCGTGCCGGCGACCGGCCCAGTCGGTCCAGGCGACGTCGAGCACGACCTCTTCTTCGAACGCGGCGTGCGCCAGCTCGGCGGCGATGCGCCGGATCGTGGCGGCCGGCACGCCGATTTCGGGCGCCACCGCCTCGGCGTCGTAGCGCGCGTCGAGATAGCGTTTGGCGAGCAGCTCGAAAACCGGCACGGCGGTTCGGCCGTCGGCCAACTCGACCGCGCCGACCAGCGCCGGCGTGACGTCGGCGGCCAACGCGTTGGCCAGCGCCTTGTCGCGGCCGTCCCAGCACAGCGGGTTGCCGTCGGCGTCGCGCGCGAACAGGCCGTCGTCGGGCGCGCCCGGGTCCTGGATGACCAGCCAGGGCGCGTTGGTGTAGCGCGCCAGGAAGGCGAAATCGACCTTGTCGGCGAGCAGCAGCTCGCGGATCAGCGCGAAGATCAGCAACCCGTCGGTGCCCGGCCGCACGCCGAGCCATTCGTCGGCGATCGCCGAATAGCCGGTCTTGATCGGGTTGACGGCGACGAACTTGGCGCCGGTGCCCTTGAGCACGCCGAGGCCGATCTTGATCGGGTTCGAATCGTGATCCTCGGCGCAGCCGAACATCATGAAATAGCGCGTCAGCGCCCAGTCGGGCTCGCCGAACTCCCAGAACGAGCCGCCGATCGTATACAGCCCGCCGGCCGCCATGTTGACCGAGCAGAAGCCGCCATGCGCGGCATAGTTGGGCGTGCCGAACTGGGTCGCCCACCAGCCGGTCAACGCCTGGCTCTGGTCGCGCCCGGTGAAGAAGGCGAGCTTGCGCGGGTCGCTGTCACGGATCGCGCCGAGCCAGCCGACCGCGATATCGAGCGCCTCGTCCCACTCGATCTCGGCGAACTCGCCGGCGCCGCGCGGACCGACCCGCTTCAAGGGCTTGGTCAGCCGCGCCGGCGAGGTAAGGGTCATGATGCCGGCGGCGCCCTTGGCGCACAAGACGCCGCGGTTGACCGGGTGATCCCTGTTGCCCTCGATGTAGCGAATCGCGCCGTCCCGCATGTGGACCTTGATGCCACAGCGGCAAGCGCATTGGTAACAGGTGGTGAATTTGACCTCGTCGGCGATCGTCGGCGAGGTATCGATGATTTGTTCCGCCACTCTGCCTCCTGAAACGCTCCTTCCACCACGCCGACCCGTACGCCGCGGCTCGGGCAAGGGCGGCATCGTCGACGGCGGTTTCCGTCACGCCAATTCGGTGCCGGGCGCCGCCGGCGTGCGACGACGCCCGGCGGGCAACGGCCACGACGTCTTACCATCGCGCCCGCCCCCGCAGTGGCGAATTTAGTGGGTTCACACCAGGATGCCAAGCCGCCGTTCGGCGGCCCGCGGAAATCGGTCGCGGCGGCGATGAATAGCGCTTGTCGCAGCGCTTTTGGCGGGCGTACAGTCGATGCTCGAGTGCTCTGGAACGGAGGCCGCGATGCCGCTGCTGACGACCACGATCGGCGCCTATCCCAAGCCCGATTTCGTCGAGCTCCCCGACTGGTTCCGCGACGGCGGTCCGGGCGCGGGCGACCCGACGACGAATTACACCGCGTTCATGCGCCAGGCCGGCGACGACCTCGAGGAAATATTGGTGCGCGGCGCCGAGCAGGTCGTGCGCGATCAGGTCGAGGCCGGCATCGATGTGCCGACCGACGGCGAAATCCGCCGCGACGACTACATCCACTATCACTGCCGCCACCTCGACGGTATCGACTTCGAGAGCCTGACCGAGAAGGCCATGCGCACCGGCGCCTGGACCGCCCGGGTGCCGACCGTCACCGGACCGATCCGCGCGCGCGAACACTTCCTGCCGCGCGAATGGCGCATCGTCCAGGCGATGACCGACAAGCCGGTCAAGGTCACCGTGCCGGGGCCGATGACCGTCACCGACTCGATCGCCGACGACTACTACGGCGATGAAGCCAAGGTCGGCATCGACGTCGCCGAGGCGCTCAACACCGAGATCCGCGCCCTCGCCGAGGCCGGCTGCCGCTGGATCCAGGTCGACGAGCCGCTGTTCGCGCGCTGGCCCGACAAGGCGCTGGCCTACGGCATCGAGAACCTCGAGCGCTGCTTCCATGGGGCGGCCGATACGGTCGTGCGCACGCTCCACATGTGCTGCGGGTACCCGTCGAAGCTCGACCAGGAGGACTACCCCAAGGCCGACCGGCAGGCCTACTTCACCCTGGCCGACGCGCTCGATGGCACTTCGATCCAGGCGGTCTCGATCGAGGACGCGCACCGGCCCAACGACCTCGGCCTGCTTGAGCGCTTCACGACATCGCGGGTGATTCTCGGCACCGTCGCCATCGCCAAGACCAGGGTCGAGACGGTCGAGGAGATCGCCGGGCGGATCGAGGCCGCGCTCGGGCACATCGACGCCGAGCGCCTGATCGTCGCGCCCGATTGCGGGCTCGGCATGCTCGACCGCGACACTGCGCTGGCCAAGCTCTCGAACATGACGGCCGCCGCCCGCGCCGTCGCCTGACACGCCGAGCGCGCGCGCCCTCAGGCCATCAGCTCGCCGATGTACGGCGGCAGCACGAACGCGGCCCGATGCACCTCGGGGGTGTAGTAGCGCATCTTGAGCCCCGAGCCGGCGTGGCGGCGCGCCAGGGTCTCGAGCGGCGTGCGGCGCGCCTCGGCGCTCTGCGCGGCCCAGCAGAACGCCATGTGACCGCCGACGAACGACGGCACCGACGCCAGGTACAGGGCCACGTCCTTGAACAGCGGGCGAAGGCGCCGGACGGCGTTGCGCGCCACCGCGGCCTGGAGAAACGGCACCGCGTTCTGGGTGACGAGGATGCCGCCCGGCGCGAGGCGGCGGCGGCAGTCGACATAGAACGGGGTGTCGAAGAGCACGTCGCCAGGGCCCGTGGGCTCGGTCGAATCGACGAGGATCACGTCGAAGCTCTGGTCGGTCTCGGCGACGAACTTGGCGCCGTCGCCGATCACCAGGTCGAGCCGCGGATCGTCGAACGCGGCGCCGCAGACCGACGGCAGATGCGCCCGGCACAGCTCGATGACGCTGCGGTCGATCTCGACCATCGCCACGTGTTCGACCGGGTGCTTGAGCGTCTCCTCGAGGGCGCCGCCGTCGCCGCCGCCGATGATCAGCACCCGCCGGGCCTCGCCGTGAGCGAACAACGGCGCATGGACGAGCATCTCGTGGTAGACGAAGGCGTCGCGCTCGGTGGTCTGGACCACGCCGTCGAGCGCGAGCACCCGCCCGAACGCCTCGTTCTCGAACACCTCGACGTCTTGGTAGCCGGTATTCCCGGTGTAGATCGGCTTGCTCACGCGGAGCACGAGATTGACGTCGGGGTTGTCGGTCTCCTCGAAATGGATCACACGGAGAGACCGCGCTTGTGCTCGCTGAGCCGCACTTGATCGGGCGACCAGGCCCGCCGGAACACCGGGATCGCGGCATACGGATCGCACTCGCCGCACACGAAGATGTCGAGGGCGGCGTAACCTGTCTCGGGCCAGGTGTGGATGCTGATGTGCGATTCCGCGAGCACGGCGATCCCCGAGACGCCGCGGTTCGGCGAGAAGCGGTGCACATGGACGTGCAGCAAGGTCGCCCCGACCGCCTTCACCGCCTCGCGCAAGGTGGTCTCGGCGAGTCCGGGATCATCGAGCCGCCGCGCACCCCACAGGTCGATGAGCAGATGGGTGCCCGCATACTGGACGCCGTTGCGGCGCACGAAGAAATCCTCGTCGGCGCGGGCGGGCTCGGTCTCCGGGCGCACCCGCGCCACCGGCTTTATGCGCCCCTCGGCCCAGCTTTCCAGCGCTTCCGGATGGGGTTGGCTGGACGTTGACACAGTGGCGAGATGCCTATCCGGAGTGGTGCTCGACATTGCGTCCCTCATTGTTATGGAATTTATGGGTTATGGAATTTATGGGCCAAAGGCGAAAGGCGCGATTTTTGCCAGCATCGCGCCGCCGATGCAAGGACAGATTACACCACCACGCCGCCGCACGCCCGAATGGTGGGCGTGCGGCGGCGCTGCCCGGCGGCGGCCGGGTCGCGCGTTGATGCACGCTCGAACCGCCCGATTACGAACCATCGAGACGTCGTGCGCGGGGTTGCCGAGACCGGGCGCCGCCGGTCGGCCGTCGCTGATTGAATGGCGAAAAATTTCCCACGCATAACCCCCTGGAATGCTGTACTGTTCGCGTCTGGGCAACCGGGGAGTCACGTTGCGCGGCCCGCACCAAAGTATTAGGGATTCCCGTTTGCGCGCCGGGCCAAGGGTTGGGCGCACCGGTGACTTGGCATCACCTAATCAGTAAAGGGAGAACCGACGCCATGAGTAACTTGATAGACAGATTGAAACGGTTGGCGATTGGCGCAGCCGCCGGCGCCGTGGTGGCGGGCTTTGCGCTCGCACCTGCCGTGGCCCAAACGACACTCACCGTCTACACCGCGCTCGAAGCCGAGGAACTCGAACCCATACGCAAGGCATTCCGCGCGGAGCACCCGGACATCGACATCGCCTGGGTGCGGGACTCGACGGGGATCATCACAGCCAAAATGCTGGCCGAGATAGACGCGGGCAATCCCAAGGCCGATATATTTATGGGTACGTCGGCGACGAGCCTCTTGGTGGTCGACGGACGCGGCATGTTGCTGCCTTATGCGCCGAAGGGTCTGGACAAGCTCGACGCTAGGTTCCGCGACTCGCGGAATCCGCCGCACTGGGTCGGGATCGACGCCTACGCCGCGGTGATCTGCTTCAACACCATCGAGGCCAAGAAGTTCAACCTGCCCAAGCCCTCGTCGTGGAAGGACCTGCTCGATCCGGTCTACAAGGACCATCTCGTCATGCCCAACCCGAACTCGTCAGGCACCGGGTTTCTCACCGTTTCGAGCTGGTTGCAGCTGTGGGGCGAGGATGGCGGCTGGGACTTCATGGACTCGATCCACAAAAACATGGCCCGCTACACCCATTCCGGCTCCAAGCCTTGCCGGCTGGCCGCCGCGGGCGAGCACCCCATCGGAATTTCGTTCGCCTTCCGCGGCGCCAAGCTCAAGAAAAAAGGCGCGCCGCTGGATCTCATCACGCCCACCGAAGGGGTCGGCTGGGAGGTCGAGGCGAGCGGCATCCTCAAGACCTCGAAAAAAATCGAGGCGGCGAAGAAGCTGATGGATTGGCACATCTCGCCGGCCGCGATGGCGGTTTACAACGATTTCCTGCCTATCCTGGCGATCCCAGAGCTTGCGAAGCCGGTGGAACATTTCCCGCCGGACACGATCAAGAAGATGATCAAGAACGACTTCGGCTGGGCCGCCAGTAATCGCAAACGCATCCTCGGCGAGTGGCAGAAGCGTTACGACTCCAAATCCGAGCCTAAGAGCTAGAGCGGCATCCAAGGGTTGCCGAGGCCTTAGGGAACGACCCGGCCGCCCCAAGTGACCCACGGGGCGGCCGGGCTCCCTTTGATGCTATAGTTGCGCCGTTGCGGGAACGCGATGACACAGGATAAGCCGATGACCGCGCGGAACGAGCGCGAGCCCTACCTGCGCATCGAGGGCCTCACGAAGATGTTCGGCGATTTCACGGCGCTCAAGGACGTGAGCCTCGAGGTCTACGAAGGCGAGTTCGTTTGTTTCCTCGGTCCCTCGGGCTGCGGCAAGACGACGCTGTTGCGCTGCATCGCCGGGCTCGACATCCAGACCCAGGGTCGCGTCATCCAGGGCGGCAAAGACATATCAACGCTTCCGCCGACGCAGCGCGACTTCGGCATCGTGTTCCAGTCGTACGCCTTGTTCCCGAACCTGACGGTCTACAAGAACCTCGCCTACGGGCTCGAGAACCGTCGGATGGAGAAGGACAAGATCAAGCAGCGCGTCGCGGAGCTGCTCGATCTCGTGGAGCTTGCGGGCCAGGAGAAAAAATACCCGGCGCAGCTTTCGGGCGGCCAGCAGCAGCGCGTGGCCCTGGCGCGGGCGCTTGCGACCTCGCCGGGTCTGTTGCTTCTGGACGAGCCGTTGAGCGCGCTCGACGCCAAGGTGCGCGTCTATCTTCGGCACGAGGTGTGCCGGCTCCAGCGCCGTCTCGGCGTCACGACGATCATGGTGACCCACGACCAGGAAGAGGCGCTGACCATGGGCGACCGCATCGTCGTCATGGACCAGGGCATCATTGATCAGGTCGGCACGCCCGATGAGGTTTACTGTCATCCGAAGAGCCGTTTCGTCGCCGACTTCGTCGGCACCATGAACTTCCTGCCCGGCGTCGTCGTCGGGCCGCGGCAAGTGCGCCTTGGGCGCATCACGCTCGATTGCGACGCCGGCCTCGACCGGCTCGACCAGGGGGCGGCGGTCACCGTGTGCGTCCGGCCCGAGGACCTGGCGTTGGGCGACGCCGACGCCGAGGCGCAAAACGCCGCCAGCGCGCGCGTCGACGACCTCGAGTTCCTGGGCGCGTTCTACCGGGCGACGCTTGCCGTCGACGGAATGGAGGGGCCGCCGGTGACGGCCGACTTCCTGCCCAGACTCGTTCGCGAGCTCGACATCCGCGAGGGCGCGACCCTCACGGTCGTGTTCCCCGGCGACCGTATCACCGTGTTTACAAACCGGTAGGGAGTGAATCGTGGCCGACGTCGCCGTCGCCCGCGCCGCCCCGCTGAAGCCCCGGATTAGCCGCGACGACCTGATCCAGGGCGGCGGCCTCGTCATATTGGCGATCTTCCTCTTGGTGGTCATGCTGCTGCCGCTCTACGCGATGCTGTCCAGAAGCTTCCAGGACGAGGACCGGAACTTCATAGGCTTCGCCAACTACCTCGAATACTTCAGCACGCCTGCGCTGGTGATCTCGGCACAGCACACCATGACGATCGGCGTTATCATCATGGTGATCGTGGTCGTGCTCGCCTTCGTCTACGCCTACGCGCTGACCCGCAGTTGCATACCGTTCAAGGGGCTGTTCCGGGGCATCGCGATGATTCCCATCCTGGCGCCTTCGCTCTTGCCGGCGATTTCGCTCGTCTACCTGTTCGGCAACCAGGGGATGATCAAGGGGATGCTGTTCGGCGAGAAGATTTACGGCCCCATCGGCATCGTGATCTCGTTGTCCTTCTGGATATTCCCGCACGCCGTCCTCCTCCTGACGACGGCGCTATCGTTGGCCGACGCGAGGCTCTACGAGGCCGCCGTCGCGCTCAAGGCGAGCAAGCTGCGCACCTTCTTCACGGTCACGTTGCCGGCGGTCAAGTATGGCGTGATGAGCGCCTGCTTCGTCGCCTTCACTTACGCGATCACCGACTTCGGCGCACCCAAGGTGA